>JARRPX010000031.1 GCA_037382465.1 Anaerolineales bacterium
GTTTTCGACCTTAATTCGAAGAAGGAATGATTTATTTTTCTTTAAATTATGATTCTTGGGAATACGATGCGGTTGAAACAGCTTTTATTTTCTACCGATGTCTCTGGCATTAACCCGGATTGTATACGTCAGCAGCACGTTTCATCGATTTTGAAAAATAGCAACTATAAGGATTATCACTCCAGCTTCTTCATTATCACCATAGTATTGGAATATCTTTCGCGATTAGTTCACGGTGAAAGTCTATTATCAATAACGCTGATCAACTCTTCAGTTATAAAAGGGAGTAAACATGAGAAGAATCGTTACCATGCTGATACTATCTGGTGCACTCATCTCATCCTGCGCCAGAGCGACGACAGAGGCAGCCATGGGCGAAACCGAAGTCGAAACCGAGATGCCGAAGATCGAAAAGGAACCGACACCTACGACAACGACGGCGCCGGCCGTTCAAACCGATATTCCCGCACTGAAGGACGTCTTCAAGGATAAATTTCTCATCGGAACGGCGATCGAACCCGCTCAGTTGGACAGCCCGCTGCATGTAGAGTTGCTGAAATACCATTTCAACAGCATCACGGCCGAGAACGCCATGAAACCGGAAGAGATCCATCCCTCCGAGGATTTTTATACGTTCGAGAACGCCGATCGAATCGCCGAATTCGCCCAGGAAAACGGCATCGCCTTACGCGGGCATACGCTGATCTGGCACAATCAAATCGGAAATTGGTTTTTCATGGAAGGCGACGATCCAGTCTCCCCCGAGACACTGAAAGCACGCATGGAATCGCACATCACGACGATCATGCAGCACTATCAAGGGCAAATCTATGCCTGGGACGTCGTCAACGAGCCCGTCGACCAGAATCAGCCGGACGGTTTCTACCGCAATAAGTGGTACGAAGTGCTCGGACCGGAATACATCGAACTGGCCTTTCGCTATGCACGAAACGCCGATCCCGATGCCAAATTGTTCTTGAACGAGGTCAGCACCACGGATCCCTCCAAACGGGATCAGATCGTGGCTTTGGTCCGGGATCTACAGGCCAAAGGCGTGCCTATCGACGGGATCGGCATGCAGATGCACATTTCGCTCACCAATCCGTCCCTGCGAGATTTCGAAGCCGCACTCGAAGCCTACTCCCAATTGGGGATTGAAATCCAGATCACCGAATTGGACATCACCGTTTACGACAATCGGCAGCAATCCTTCGACGAAGCAAGTGCGGAACTGCTCAACGAACAGGGTCACCGGGTCAAAGACCTCTTCGACATCATGGACAAGTACAGCGACAGCATCACCAGCGTCACATTCTGGGGGATGACGGACGATCAGTCCTGGCTGAATTACTTCTTCGTCGAGCGCCAGGATTGGCCACTGCCCTTCGATGCCAATCTCCAGGCGAAACCATTCTATTGGGGCATGGTCGATCCGACGAAGCTCACGCCGAGGATCCATTACGCCAACGCCTCCGAAGGCACGATCGTGGTCGACGGCGTCGATGACGAACGCTGGCAATTCACGGACGCCATCACCATCGCTGACGAAGGCAGCGCAATATCGGCGAAAGCAAAGGCACTCTGGGACACGAATTATCTCTACCTGTTACTGCAGGTCACGGACGCGACGCCGCTGCAGGACGATCGAATCACCCTGCTGCTCGACGAGGGTAACGATAAAACGGAATCGATGGACGAGAACGACAGCGTCTACCATTACGATCTGAATGAAGATTGGCAGAACTCCGATGACGCAGCCGTCGTCGAGACGGAGCAGGGCTATTGGCTCGAAGTGCGCCTGCCGCTCGAATACGTCGAAGGCGCGGTCGACACCATGATGGGATTCGATCTCATCATCCAGGACGGAGAGGGTTCCTTCATCCGCTGGAACGACCTGGGCGAACTCGAGCGAACGACGCCGGCGTTCTGGGGGACGCTGACCTTTGTGGAATCGCCGAAGGGCAGGGTCGTGCATCGAGGCTCGGCGATTCTGGACGGCGTCAAGGACGAGGCCTACGAAGTCGGCGATCCTTTGATTGTGGACACGTTCATCCAGGGAATCGAAGACGAAGAAAATGTCTTCACCGGTGCAACGGCGAAAGTGTGGCTCTTGTGGGACGAAAACGCACTTTACGCCTATGCTGAAGTGGCCGATTCCGTTCTGAGCGCAGCCAGCAACACCGTTTACTTGCAGGACAGCATCGAGATCTTCCTCGACGAGAACAACCGCAAGACGGGCTTCTACGAACCGGATGACGGCCAGTACCGCGTGAGTTTCGAAAATACGACCTCGTTTGGTTCGACGGGCAGCGTAGAGGGATTTGAGAGCGCCACGAAAATAATCGACGGCGGCTATGCTGTCGAGGTCGTTCTGCCCTATCGCACCATCACGCCCAGTCCAGGAACCGTGATCGGGTTCGACTTCCAGGTGAACGACGATCAGGGCAGCGGGGTGAGAGACAGCATTTCCAAGTGGAACGATGCCTCGAACGATTCGTGGCAGTCCACCAGCGGATACGGCGTGCTCATCCTGCAGGAGTAAATCTCGAATTCAAGGTGGTAAACCGCAATCAAAAGCGCGCAGGTTCTCGTTCTCCAAACGAAGCCTGCGCACTTTTTGGTTGTATCTTGCTGACGATCAGGACTCGTCCCCGGATTTTTCGTACACTTGAACGAGCGCGTCGATTTCACCGCGCGTTCGTTTTAGATCGGTGATGAAGTACGCCAGCTGCTCCTCGCCGAGATTCGTCAATTTGTACGAACGGCGCCGGGGTCCCTGGCTTTCTTCCTCCCAATTGGATTGCAGCCAGCCATCCGCTTCCATATCGCGCAGCGCCCGGTAGACCAAACTGGGATCCAGCGTTCCATCGGCAAACCCGAATTCCTCCAATTCGGGAAGCAGTGCATAGCCATGCCGTTCCTCATGACGCAGCAGCACCATGAGACAGGTCCTCAGGAAACGCTGCACGCGTCTTCGTCTGCGCCGATCTCTCCCCCTTCGATGTTCTCGATTGCCTCGATGTGTTCTTTTGTGTGTATGTGTATATGTTCTATTCATGGTGGAAATTATAGCCCACTAATGACTATTTGTCAATAGATGCATTGTCGATAATTTCGACCAGGCAGCCTCCCTATAATTCACGGCCTCGTTGGCGGCCGGTGTTGATTTTGCGGCGTTCTTGGCTATACTGACAGCGTTCTCACCGGGCCGCAGCGCAGATAGCGCTTCTCTGGCGAACGTGTCGAATGTCAAACAAGGCCGATTTGTACTGGGCACAATTTCTGCGTTCACACCGGCGAAAAGACATGCAACCAGCGGGTTCTTTTTCGTTCGGCTTCAGTCCTGCGGACGCCTCCCAGATCGCCGAATTGGTCATAAACGGAACGAAGACGGCAACCGGTTCGGTGCTCTGGTCGTACGAATACGATAAGGAAGCTCTTCCCCGTCGTGGAGAACATTGGATCGTGCTCGACGGCAAGCGCGACCCGGTCTGCATCATCCGGACGACGGACGTAGCCATCATCGCCTTCGAAGAAGTTCCCGAATGCTACGCCCGTGAAGGCGGCGAGGGAGATCGAACGATGAAGACCTGGAGAGCGATCTACTGGAAATACATTCTCTCGGAGTGTTCTCGCATCGGACGAGAACCCAGCAAGAAGGCTCCCCTGGTCATGGAGCGCTTCGAAGTCGTATACCGTAAGCCATTGCAGGCAGAGTAAAGGGAGAAAATTACCGCCGGCCTTTCTACAGCTGGCAGTCACACATGCAAAGAACTATCTGACCGACCGGAGCCACGATGTCAAATAGACCCACTTTATCCACCGAACGCCTGATTTTACGCCCCTTCATTTTGGACGATGCGCCGCGCGTGCAGAAACTTGCCGGCGAGAAAGCCATCGCTTCGACCACTTTGAACATCCCGCATCCCTACGAAGACGGCATGGCCGAAGATTGGATCGAGACCCATGCTGAAGCCTTCGAAAAAGGCGAGTCCGTAACCTTTGCCATCGTTCTGAAACAAGAAAACGTACTCATTGGCGCCGTAGGGTTGGATGTAAACGCCGTGCACGACCGGGCGGAAATGGGATATTGGATCGGGGCGCCCTATTGGAGCAATGGCTACGCCTCCGAAGCAGCTCGGGCCGTTCTCGAGTATGGCTTCGTCGAGCGCAAGCTGAACCGAATCTGCGCTTCCCACCTCTCGCGCAATCCCGCCTCCGGCAGAGTGATGCAGAAGATCGGCATGACTCACGAGGCATCTTTTCGGGCGCATGTAAAAAAGTGGGAGAAGTTTGAAGATCTGGAAGTGTACGGGATTCTCAAGGATGAATTTAAATAGCCAGACACGCGATGCAAACCCTCTCCATTTCGATCGTAAAGATCATCCATGTCCTGCCTATTTCAATGTGAGCACATTTCAAAAAATATATTCGCACTGAATATCAATCTCGCATGAAACCGATGCAAATCCAATACACGGCAGCTCACGACGACAACATCTGCGCGAAGGTTACAACGAAAGCCGATATAATATTACTGGGGATTGCTCACAGGTATGAAATCTGATGCACGGTCTCGATACGAAGAATACATTATTGTGGGATTAAAGTAGTCACATCGTTCGTATTTATTACAGTTAAACGCATGAGGACATCTCGATAGATAACAATTGAATTAGAAAGAGGTGATTTTATGGATATCGTCACATTGGCGCGCTGGCACTTCGCGATCACCACCGTTTATCACTTCTTCTTCGTGCCCATCACCCTCGGCTTGTCCGTTTTGGTGGCCCTCATGGAGACGACCTATCTCCGCACCGGCAACGAACGCTACAAGCGCATGACCAAGTTCTGGGGCAAACTCTTCCTGATCAACTTCGCCATGGGCGTGGTCACCGGCATCGTGATGGAATTCCAGTTCGGCATGAATTGGTCGGAGTATTCCCGCTTCGTCGGCGACGTCTTTGGGGCGCCACTCGCCATCGAAGCGCTTTTGGCCTTCTTCCTCGAATCGACGTTCCTGGGGATGTGGATTTTCGGTTGGGAGAGATTGTCCAAGCGCGCGCACGCAGTCACGATCTGGCTGGTCGCAATTGGGGCCAACGTATCGGCTTTGTGGATTCTCATCGCCAATTCCTTCATGCAGGAGCCGGTTGGATACGCGCTGAGCAGCGGGCGTGCGGAAATGGTCGATTTCGGTGCACTCGTCACCAACCCCCACGTCTGGCTGCAGTTCCCCCACGTATTCGCCTCGGGGCTGACGACCGCATCGTTCTTCATCCTCGGCATCAGCGCCTACCACCTGCTGCGGAAAACCCAAGAAATCGAACTCTTCAAGACGTCCTTCAAATGGGCTGCCATCACCGGGCTCGTCGCGGCTGGCGCAGTCGGCCTGATCGGTCACGCACAAGGCCAGCACATGATGAAAACACAGCCCATGAAGATGGCCGCCGGCGAAGCGCTTTGGAACAGCGAAGACCCCGCATCTCTATCGCTGTTCACCATCATCGACGAAAAAGATCATAAGAACCTCTACTCTATCGAAATTCCTAGAATCTTGAGTTTTATGGCCTTCAATCGCATGGAGGGAATGGTCCACGGAATCAACCAACTGCAGGCGGAATACGAGCAGACCTATGGTCCGGGGAATTACATTCCCCCCGTCACCATCAGCTTCTGGACATTCCGCATCATGGTCGGCGTGGGACTCTTGATGATCTTGCTGGCGGCCGTTGGGTTATGGCAGGTATGGCGCGGGCGTCTCACTATTCCCAATCTGTTCTTGAAAATCCTGCCCTGGGCCATTGTGCTGCCGTTTATCGCCAACACCAGCGGTTGGATTTTCACCGAAGTCGGACGCCAACCCTGGATCGTCTTCGGTCTATTGAGAACGGAAAATTCCGTCTCCCCAACCCTCTCCGCAGGCACATTGCTGTTCTCGCTGATCAGTTTTGGCTTGATCTATTCCATACTGATCGCCGTAGACGTCTATCTGCTGCGGAAATACGCCACGCAGCCGGAGTTGGAACTACTATCTTCCGAACAAGTCTGACGCAAAGTCCCCAGGAGGACGATCATGGCCTTAAACACCATCTGGTTCATACTCATCGGCGTTCTGTTTACCGGATTTTTCTTCTTGGAGGGATTCGACTACGGCGTTGGAATCTTGCTTCCCTTTCTGGGTAAAGACGACCGCGAACGCCGCTTGATGATCAATTCGATTGGACCCCACTGGGACGCCAATGAAGTCTGGCTGATCGCCGCCGGCGGAGCGATGTTCGCCGCGTTTCCACATTGGTATGCCACCCTGTTCAGCGGCTTTTATATTGCCCTGGTGCTCATGCTTCTGGCGCTCATCGTACGCGGTGTGGCGTTCGAATTCCGCAGCAAAAGCGAAGGCGCCCGATGGCGCAGCACGTGGGATTGGGCGATCTGTATCGGCAGCGCAATCCCGGCATTGCTGTGGGGCGTCGCCATGGCGAACATCGTGCGTGGCGTCCCCATCGACGCAAACATGCAGTACGTGGGCACCTTCGGCGATCTGCTCAATCCGTTCGCTTTAGTCGCCGGGGTGACCTCGCTGCTGCTTTTCACCCTGCACGGCGCCAATTTCCTGACGATCAAAATCGAGGGAGCGGTAACGGCGCGAGCGGAAAGCCTGGCCTTGCGGCTTTGGCCGGTGGTAATCATCTTCGGCTTGATCGTGTCGGTGATGGGCTACTTCGAAACCGACGTCGTTTCCCGCCTCGGCTACTTCATCTTGATTATCCCCCTCGCCGCCATCGTAGCGATCGGCAGCGTGGGCTGGCTGATCCGTCGAAAACGGATGGGCTGGGCGTTCGTCATGGCCGGCGCCTGCATCGTTCTATTCACCCTTAGCATGTTCGTGGGCCTCTACCCGCGCGTGATGACGTCAAGCTTGCAGCCCGACGCCTGGAGTCTGACGATCGAAAACGCCTCCTCCAGCCCGTACACCTTACGCGTCATGAGCATCGTTGCGCTCATCTTCCTGCCCATCGTATTGCTCTACCAGGCCTGGTCTTACCGCGTCTTTCGGCGCAGGTTGACGAGTACGTCATCCCTGGAATACTGATTCGCGACACTGCTCGCACCATGACCATGATGGTATCGCCGGCTAACCATATTGCAGACGCAATTCCCGAGTCTTCAAACGCACTCGCCGCATGAACGATCGGGCGTGCATCGATCCGACTGAGTTGTTCTCCAGATGTTGAGAGTCGATCCAAGACTGCTGCAGGAAGCCCGCTCGGCCCGGCGCGGGCTGATTGCGTCTGTGCTGCTGGGCACGCTTTCCAGCGTTCCCCTCATTCTCTCGGCCTATCTCTTGAGTCAGATCGTAGCCGGTGTCTTTCTCGCCGGCCAGACCTTGAATGAAGCCCTGATTCCAATCTTCATGATCCTCGTCCTGCAAATCCTGCGCGCCGGGTTGAACTGGGGAAGCGAAAGTACGGCCGCGCACGCAGCCGGGGAGATCGAACACTCCCTGCGGCAGCGCACGGCGAGTCACCTGATGGCTCTGGGTCCATCGTTCACCCGCCGAGAGCGCACCGGCGAGTTGAGCAACACGATCTTGGAAGGTATCGAAGCGCTGGACAGCTATTTTCGCCAGTACCTGCCGCAGATCGCCAGGAGCGTTTTCATTCCGCTCGCCATCCTTGCCTTCGTCTTCCCGCTGGACTCCATATCGGGGCTGGTTCTCCTGCTCACCGCACCTTTGATCCCCGTCTTCATGATCCTCATCGGCGACACTGCCGAACGGCTCACGCGCCGCCAATGGAGCAGGCTGAGTCTCATGAGCGCACAGTTCCTCGACGTGCTGCAGTGCCTGACGACGCTGAAGGCGCTCGGCCGCAGCAGCAAACAAAGCGAGTCGATACAGTCTGCCAGCGACCAATTCCGGCACCTGACCATGAAAGTGCTGCGTGTGACGTTTCTCTCTGCGCTCGTTCTCGAATGGGTGGCCACGATCAGCACGGCCGTGGTGGCCGTCGAAACGGGGCTGCGGCTGCAGCATGGCCAGCTTGCCTTCCAGCAAGCCTTTTTCATCCTGCTGCTTGCCCCCGAGTTCTACCAACCGCTGCGCAATTTGGCTCTGCGCTTCCACGCAGGGATGTCGGGCGTGGCGGCTGCCGGGCGGATTTTCGAAATTCTTGGGACTCCGCTTCACATCCACAAGCCTTCGATCTCCTCCACCGTTCGAGTCCCCGGGGCGGCGGTAGACATCGATTTCGACGACGTCCATGCTGCATACGAGACGGGAACGCGCCAGGCGCTGCGCGGCGTCAGCTTCCAAATCGCCGCCGGCAAAAGCCTGGCCCTCGTCGGACCCAGCGGCTCGGGAAAAACCACCATCGCCCAGCTCCTGCTGCGCTTCATCCAGGCCGAGCGAGGCCAGATTCGAGTGGGCGAGATCGCATTGGAAGCGCTCGATCCGGTTCAATGGCGTACACACATCGCCTGGGTGCCGCAAAACCCATATCTCTTCAACACGTCGATCACCGAGAACATTCGCATCGCCAGGCCGCGTGCGGAAGACAGTCAGGTCGTAGACGCCGCCAGACAAGCCCACGTTCACGAATTCATCGCCGGACTGCCGAACGGGTACGACACGCAGATCGGGGAGCAAGGTGCCCGGCTGAGCGCCGGTCAGGTGCAGATGATCGCGCTGGCGCGCGCCTTTCTCAAAGACGCACCTTTCCTGATTTTCGACGAGGCCACATCGAATCTAGACGTCGAACGCGAAGCGCAGATTCACACGGCGTTGAAACACCTGCTGCAAGGCCGCACCTGTTTGTTGATCGCCCACCGTTTGACCTCCGTCCGGGACGCCGACAAGATCGTCGTGCTCTCAGAAGGGCGCATCCTGGAACAGGGTTCGCACGAAGCGCTCGTCAGACAAAGGGGAACGTATCAGCGCATGCTGCGCGCCTATCAGGGAACAGCGTGAGAAGGAACGCATCACTTCGACTTTTTAAGCTCGCGGCTCCCTTCTGGAGACAGATGGGATTGGCCATCCTGGCCGGATTTGCGACCATCGCCAGCAGCATCGGCCTCCTGGCAACCTCCGCCTACATCATTGCTTTTGCCGCCCTCCAGCCCTCGATCGCCGAACTGCAGGTCGCCATCGTGGCCGTTCGCTTTTTCGGTCTGGCGCGCGGCGCATTTCGGTACGCGGAGCGCCTGCTGTCACACAACGTTGCCTTGCGCTTGATCGCCCGTTTGCGTGTCTGGTTCTTTCGTAGGCTGGAACCGCTTGCCCCGGCGCGTTTGATTCAGTATCGAAGCGGCGATTTGCTGCGCCGCATCGTGGGCGACGTCGATACGCTGGAATTCTTCTTCATCCGCGTGGTTTCGCCGCCGTTCGTCGCGCTCGCCGTCAGTGCATTGACGTGGGCGCTTCTGGGCAGTTTTGATCTCCGTCTGGCAATGAGCGTCGTCGGATTCCATTTTCTGGCGGGCATCATCCTGCCGGTAACCATGCTGCGCTGGAGCCGCAATTCTGGTCGCCGCCTGGTAGAGGTGCGCGCACAACTCAAGGCCGCCGTCGTCGAGAATCTCCAGGGAGCCGCCGACATCCTGGCCTTCGGCCAGGAAGAAGCACACCTCGAACGCCTGCATCGTTTGAGTCGGAGGCTCACGGAACTGCAAACTGGCCTCGCCAGGCGAGACGCCTTCGCCGCAGTGCTCAACGACCTAACGATGAGCCTGGCGGCCCTCGTCGCCCTCGTACTCTGCATCCCTTTGGTCCGCCAGGGACAGATCGAGGGTATCTACCTGGCCGTCATCCTTTTGGCGACGATGTCCAGCTTCGAGGCCACCGCACCACTTGCCGCAACATTCCGTAAGCTCGAAGAACAGACTTCCGCCGCGGATCGACTTTTCGAAATTATCGACGCCACACCTGCCGTCGAAGATCCCGCAGAACCCGCCCCACGGCCTGCCGATCCCACAATTCAGTTCGATGCCGTGTGTTTCCGCTACCGTACAGCCCTGCCGCTCGCCGTGGACGGGATCGATTTCGAGCTGCCGCCCGGCGGGAAATTGGCCATCGTGGGGGCGAACGGGTCGGGAAAAACGTCGATCGTGAACCTCTTGCTCCGATTTTGGGACTACGAAAGTGGATCCATTCGAATCGGTCCGCACGAGATTGGCGATTACCGCCAGGAGGACCTGCGCGGATTGATGAGCGTCGTCCCGCAGCGCTCGCAATTTTTAAACGATACGATTCGAGGAAACCTGATTCTGGCGCAGCCCGACGCGCATCCAGCGCGGCTCGAAGCTGCCGCCCGTTGCGCGCAAGTCCTTGACTTCATCCAATCCCTGCCGCAGGGTTTCGATACCCGCATCGGCGAAAGCGGGCTGCTTTTGAGTGCGGGAGAACGCCAGCGGCTGGCAATCGCCAGAGCGCTCTTGAAAGACGCCGCGCTGTTGATCCTGGACGAGCCGACCACCCATTTGGATGCCATCACCGAGCGCTCGTTGATGAACGATTTACTCGCCTGGTCGCAGGATCAGAGCGTGCTGCTCATCACCCACCGCCTTGTCAACCTGCACCGCATGGATCAGATTATCGTCCTGCGGCAGGGCCGCGTGATCGAACGCGGTAGCCACGCCAGCCTCATCGAGCGGGAAGGCGTTTATTGGCGACTGTTGCAGCGCCAAAACCAGGCCGACTTGATTGAAACGCTCGGCGCCGGGAGAACGTGTTAGTATAAGAAGCGTCATCACCGACGGGGTTCGTAAGGATCCAAACATCGAGATCAGCACACAATGACCCTCCAAGAAACGAAATCCAGCGAATCAACCGGCTACCTCCCTCTTATCCGCTCGAATCCCAATTTCCGCTATCTGTGGTTCGGCCAGATCATCAGTTTGCTGGGGGATTGGTTCAATCTGATCGCCTCGGCGACGCTGATCAATCAGTTCTCTGAAAGTGGGCTGGCTATCAGCGGGTTGTTCGTCATCCGCATGCTGGCGCCTTTCCTGATCAGCCCGCTCGCGGGCGTCCTCGCAGACCGCCTCGATCGCAGGCGTTTGTTGATCTCCGCCGACTTGCTGCGTGCAGCGGTCGTTCTGTGCTTCTTGTTCGTACGAACGCCCAGCCAGGTCTGGTTGTTGTATAGCCTGACCGCCGTGCAGTTGGCCATCAGCGGCATTTTCTTCCCTGCGCGCACTTCAATCCTCCCCGATATCGTCGTGGAAAGAGATCTCGGCCACGCCAACGCGATATCCTCCGCCACCTGGTCGATCATGCTCGCCCTGGGTTCTGCACTCGGCGGATTGGCGGCCGGCAGTTGGGGGGTATATCCCGCCTTCATCATCGATGCTTCCACCTTCCTTTTTTCGGCGTTCTTCATCGCACACATCAGCTACGCAAAACTGTCTGGAAATCAGAGACCTTTGAGCGGCCAGCGCTCGAGTCTCAACCAATACATCGATGGCTTGCGCTACCTCAAGCGTCATCCGCACGTGTTCGTCCTCACGCTGCACAAAGCTGCATTCAGCCTGTTGATCTCCGGTCCGTTTCAAGTCGTGCAGGTGGCGATCGCAGAAAAGGTGTTCGTCATCGGCGAGAACGGCGGCATTGGCCTGGGCATTCTCTTCGCCGCGGCCGGAATCGGCACGGGATTTGGCCCCATCGTTGCACGTGTATTCACGCAAGATCGAGAGCGGCCGTTGAGCATCTGGCTTGCCATCGGATATCCGTTGGGCACCATCGGATCGTTGATCATGGCCCCCATGGCGAGCTTCGGGATCGTCCTGTTGGGTACGATGCTGCGCGCCGTCGGCGGCGGTCTCAACTGGGTTTTTTCGAATCAACTGCTGTTTCAGACCGTGCCCGAAGATGTGCGCGGGCGCGTCTTCGCTTCAGAGTTTGCGTTTTTTTCGCTGGCAAGCGCAGTGGGCTCGCTCGCCGGAGGCTGGGGAGTCGACCGGCCGCAGGTGGGAATCGAAGGCACTTTGCTGTGGATGGCCGCGTTGATTCTCGTGCCCGGGGTTTTATGGTCGCTGTGGCTGATACGCAGGCGCCCTCGCGAGGCGCGTTGAGTTCGGATTACGCTGCAGAAAATCCCGGAACTTCGAAGCTTTTTCCGCCTTCTTCCAATTGCCAGAACGGATACCAGGCCACACCAAAATGCTCGATGAGAATGTTCTTTTTATACGGCGTGAGCTTGAGCTCCTCGATCTGGAATGCCGCCTCCCCCCAACGATCATCCAGTTCGTCCAATTCCCGGGATAATTCTGCTTCGAGTTCGGCGAGTTCCTGCTTGAACTCTTCGATCACGTCCAGGGACTCCTCGACGTCGGCCTTCGCCTTGGCGGTCATACGGCGTTTGGTGACTGACGTTGAGACACGGCGGCGGCTGCGGGATCCGCCGAACAGACCCAGGAGATTTTCGCCCAGAATCGCCAGCTCTTCCATCTTGCGGGACTGATGCTCGGCTTCATCTTCAGCCAATTCACGTTCTTCCTTGGCGAGCCGTGTCTGGATCGACTTGATCTTCTTCTCGTATTTCTCACGCAGGGTTTCTGCCTCGTCGTCACGCGCAGCCTGGGCTGCCTGGGCACATTGCTCTCGAAATTCGGCCGTCGTGACGCCCGGTTCGGCAACGAGCTGCAGCGCTGGATTGGCTTCCAATATAAGTTCTGCGCCGTGATACACGTAATCCAGAAAATCGGTTTCCAGCGATTTGAGTGTCCTCGTACTCGAAAGCGGCTTCTCCAGATCCGTGAATTGGGATTCGGGAGCCGGGCCCGAATCGAACGCCTTCGATGTGAAAGGCGACGTACGCACTTCATCCCAATGCACCACACCACGCGGGTCGACATCAATCAAAAGTGCTGCGAGCGTGTCTTCGTGGTCGATGTCATTTTTCCGATCGAGGTAGCGAACCGAAGCTTGCGCGAAAAGCGATGGTCGATAGACGATCCCCAGGTGTTTTGCCTTCGGCGTCTCCATCCCGGCTGATTGGAGCGCCTGGGCGACCGTGAGATTGTTGGCCAGGAACAACTCTTCCACACCGGTGGGTACCGCAGGACGAGTGGCGGAAAGCCTCATATCGACCTTCATCTCGGACCCGGCCGCATGTTTCTTCCCCCGTCCGGATGCTTTTGTATCTGCGCTTACGAGCGCATTGAGATCCTTCAGCTGCGTACGCGTGATCGGGCCCTTCAGATACGCCATCGCCCAACGCGTGTGGAAAATCTCGGGCGCTTTCTCGTGCACGTTGTGCAGCAAGAACACGCGTTTCCCCAAAGAGGAGATGCTCTTGTCCGCCTTCGCCCGGCTGAACCCGCCCTTTCCCGCCTCGATGCCCTCCAATCCTTCCAGGAGACGCTGCTTGTCCCGCTCGGTTTGCAGCCGGCCGATGAACCAGGTGCCCGCATTGCTCAACCCCTTGTAGTCCAGATCGGCCGGGTTCTGCGTCGTGAGCAGCAAACCGAGCCCGAAGGCGCGGGCTTGCTTGAGCAGGCGCAGCAGCGGGGGTTTGGAAGGCGGCTTGGCCACGGGCGGCATGAAACCGAACACCTCGTCGATGTACAGCAGTGCACGCAGCGAATCCGAGCCCGACTGCTGGTACATCCAGGCTTCGAGGGCCGTCAGCAGCAGGGTGACGAAAAACATCCGCTCCGCGTCCGGCAGGTGCGCCAGGTAGAAAATGCTTTGTTTTGGCTTTCCGTCCTTACCCCAAAGGAACGCCTCGATGTCCAGCGGCGTTCCCTCGACCCAGGCTTCGAAAGAAGGCGCTGCGAGTAGATTGTTCAGCGAAACGGCGAGTTCGAAACGGTCATCTTCGGGGTAGAACTGATCCATCTCGAAGGCGCCCAGCCGTTCGAAGGGAGGGTTCTGAATCTGCCGGATCAATTCGGAGAGATCCATGTCCTCACCTTCCACCCAGGCTCGCTCGAGCAGGTTGGCCAGCAGGATGTGCTCGCGAGATTTGACCGGGTCGGATTCGATGCCCACCAGTCCCAGCAGCGCCGTGGCTGTGCTGGAAATCTTTTCCCGGATCGCCTCTCGATTTTCGTCCCACGAAAGCGCCGGTGCTTGCAAGGAGGTAAGAATGCTGACCGGGATGCCGGCGTCCGATCCCGGAGTAAACACGGCATAATCGACCGCCTGGCGAACGCGCGCAATGCGCTCGGAATCGATGTCCCACTCCGCCAGTCCGGATTTCCACAGGTCGGCGACTTCTTGCGCCATTTCGGCAGCCGACTTGCCTTCCCGCTGCGCGGTGTCCGCGTCCACCCAGGGCTCGAAATCCTGCGGATCGAGCGAAGGGAAATGCAGTAACAAGTTGGCAATGTCGCCCTTGGGATCGATCACCAGTGCCGGTATGCCGTTCAAAGCCGCTTCCTCGAGAATGTCGATACACAGCCCGGTTTTACCCGATCCCGTCATACCCACGACGACGCCGTGCGTCGTCAGATCGTCCGGATCGTAGAGCGTCGGTTTTTGAAGGATCATTTTCTTCTTCGGGTCGTACGTCTTGCCGATGTAAAACTTGCCTTCGGTCTTCAAAGCCGCCTCACTTTCATTCGCTCAGAGCCCCCCTTCCGCGTAGATCTTTTCGAATTCTATCAGGAATTGGTCCGCCAGATCCGGGTCGGCGACGATCAACAGATTTTCATCGTTGTGTTCCTCGGCGCTGCGCGTGAAATTATAAGAACCACAGATCACGGTCTCCCCATCCAGGATGATAACCTTATGGTGCATGGTCCCCGGGTTTCCGTCCAGGCGCACGTCCACGCCGCCTTCACGAAGCGCTTCGTACTGCGCGCCCACCGCCGCCGCCTGATCGCTTTCGATCACCCCGCGCACGCGTACCCCTGCATCCGAACGGGCGAGCATCGCCCTGGCGATTTCATCCGAGGTAAAGGAGAAAGCCAGGAATTCTATCGTGGAATCCGCATCATCGATCAATTCGACCAATTCCGGGGCCACCGGCACGTCCGGCGAGAACAGGACCGTCCACTCCCCTTCATCGAGAACTACGGAGTCCAGGTCCGGATCGGGCAATGAGAGCGCACCGAAACGATCCTCGAGGAACATCTCTTCGAATTCACGGGAATAGCGCTGCGCCAGGTCGGCGGAGCGTACGGCAAGCAGGTTGTTGTTATTGACGTAAGCCCCTCGCACCGTGAAATTCATCGAGCCCGTCCAGACTTCCACGCCATCCAGGATGACGAATTTATGATGCATCAGGTGCTGCCGCAGATCGCCGATGACTTCGATGCCCTCCTGCTCGAGTTCGGTTATCTCACCTTCGGAGCGATAATCACTTTCGACGACGAGCCGCACCTGCAATCCGCGTCGATGCGCCCGAATGAGCGCATCACGTATGCTCCACAAATCCAGATGATAGATCGCCACGTCTACCGAATACTGCGCCGCATCGATCGCGCTCGCCAGATAAGAGTCCGGCCCACCCCGGTACGAGGCGGCATCCGGCCCTCCCGGATCGGAGAACAGAACCGTCCACGCGCTTTCCGGGTCGATTTGCGGCGTCGGGGATGTCGCTTCCCGTTCGGGTTCACCCTGGAACACGAAAAACAATGCGACGAGGAGAATGAACGTCAACGAAGCGGCGAGCGTTGTCGGATTGATGGTTATACGTCGTGGCACGTCAGACCCCAGCCCCAATGCCTATGGTTCCCCCAAGAGATACACGATATCTTTCTCGGGACTGCCTTCTTGATTATAACCGCCAAGAGCCGGGCGGACAAATATCGAAGTCGTCTGTCGTTTTAAAAACCTTTAACCGCAACGCCCAGAAACAAAAGAACGTAACCAAACAGTACAAGCCAGAAGGATATCGAGGATAAAACCGGGATCGAGCCGATGTGAGCCAACAAACCAACGACGGCGAAGATCAACGACACGATGAAAACGCTTCTCGACGGTCTTTTTATGCGCATATTGCCTCCTCGGTAAAACGATAATGACGACTTTCGATGATCTACTCTTTCTCAGCGAGTTCGCGCAGGATCGATCGAGCCAATCCCGGTCCGCGATAAACGAGACCCGTGTAAACTTGAACCAAAGCGGCGCCTGCGTCCATCTTCTCTCTCACGTCATCGGCGTCGAACACACCGCCCACGCCGACGATCGGCAGTTTCCCCTGCGAAAGCTGCGCGATCCGGCGCACCATGGCCGTCGAACGCCGGCGCAGCGGGAGTCCGCTGAGGCCGCCGCTTTCAAGCGCATTCTTCGATATCAAACCTTCCCGTTCGATCGTGGTGTTGGTCGCCACGACGCCGTCCATCTCGTGCGCCGTAATGACTCCGACGGCGTCCTCCAATTCCTTCAGCGTCAGATCCGGTGCGAGCTTGACCAGCACGGGCACCCGTTTTTGCGAGGCGGAACTCAAATCCCGGCGGGCATCGGAAATTTGCCGCAAGAGGGAAGCCAGGTAATCGCGCGCCTGCAATCGCCGCAGGCCCACCGTGTTGGGTGAGGAGATGTTGACAACAAAATAATCGACGAGTTCGTAAAAAGTCTGCAGAAGGTAGATATAATCCTGAGCGGCCGCCTCCAGCGGCGTGTTCATCCCCTTGCCGACGTTGAGCCCAACGACAACGTCCCTCGATTCCCGATCCCCGATGCGCTGGAGAAGCGCTTCGGCGCCCCTGTTGGGAAATCCCATGCGGTTGATCAAGGCGCGATCCTCGGGGAGACGAAAGATTCTCGGCCGGGGATTGCCCGGCTGCGGCAACGGCGTGACCGTGCCCAATTCGACGTGGCCGAATCCCAGACAAGCCAACCCCCGGAGCGCGCGACCTTCTTTATCGTAACCCGCCGCCAGACCCAGCGGGTTGGGAAAGCGGATGCCAAATACGTCCACCGCCAGCGATGGATCGTCGTACGAAAAGGCCCGGCGCAGCAATGCCCTGGCTACGATGGACGAAGATGCCAACACCAATGCGCGCAGCGTCAGACGGTGTACCCTTTCGGGGTCGACGCGAAATAACAGCGCTCGGAGCCATTCATATCCCATGTATTTCAATCCCGAGTGTGCACCGGAAGCGTGCTCGGCGCCGGCTTCGCTGCCCAATATTCAAAGCTCGAGGAATTCCCGCACCGCTGTGGCCTGCGGCTCGGAAATTTGACCGCTGCCTTCCCAGTACTCGATCAAATCCATGAGTTTGAAGACGGCGTGCAGGCGGTAGCCCGCTTCGGCAAGCGTTTCACGTGCCCCACTCTGGCGATCGATGAGCACGAGCACGTCCGTCACTTTCAACCCGACGGCTTTCAGGCGTTCGATGGCTTCGAACTTGCTTTCCCCGGTCGTCACCAGGTCGTCGATCACCAGCGCCGTCTCGCCAGTTTCGTACTGCCCCTCGACTTTCGCCTTCGTACCGTAGCTTTTCACTTCCTTGCGCGGGTAAATCATCGGCCTCTTGCTTTGCAGCGAAAGGGCCGTCGCGATCGGCAGTCCGGCGTACGGCAGGGCGGCCAAAAGATCGAATTCCAGATCGTCCAGGCGCGAACGATACGCTGCGGCAGCCCGGGCGAGCAAAGCCGGATGAGAGGCGAGCAAGCGCAAATCGATGTAAATGGGGGAGATTTTGCCCGATTTGAGTTCGAAAGACCCGAATCGCACGCAGCCCGCTTGTAGCAATTCATCGGCCAGCCTCACCAGGTCGGCCGGAAAGACCGGCCTTGCCGGCCGCCGAGAGAGAAGCGATTCTCGAACGGACCGGATGTTCTCGCGCAGCTGCGCGGCCTGGGCGTGGCGATCTCTGGCGGAGGAAATGCCTCTGGAGACGGGAACGATCATCCCCAGGCCGTCCGCTCGCAGCCCCGCGAGCAGGGCAGATTCGAGATGGCCGCCCTGCGCACCCACACCCGGCGCAAGAAGCCAGAGCTCCGGCGCCGCCGCGCGGACTGCAGCCAGCGCCGAGACGTCCGTGGCCCCGACGACCAGGCCGAGGTTCCCCAGTTCGTTCCACGCCTGGGCCGTGCGCGCCAGGCGAACATAAAGCGGTTCGAAGCTGTCGATCGGCAGGGTCTGCAGATCATCCGCTCCGGGATTGGAGGTCTTACAAAGCACGAAAACGCCCTTCGCCGGATCGCGCAGCAAAGGTTCCAGGGAATCACGGCCGAGAAACGGGCTCGCCGTGACGGCATCGGCATCCAGCGCTTCGAAAAGCGCCCGGGCGTAGGCTTCCGCCGTGGAAGCGATGTCTCCCCGCTTTGCATCCAGAATTACGGGAATGCCGTCGGGGACGAAAGCGATCGCTTCTCGAAGCGCCTTCCACCCCGCAGCCCCGTACTGTTCGAAAAAAGCACTGTTGGGTTTGAAGGCGCAGGCCAACTCGTGGGTCTCGTCGATGATGTGTTTGCAGAAGTCCAACGCCGCAGCGGCGGACGATTCGGTCAACTGTGCCGGATGCGGATCGAGGCCGACACAGAGCAGAGAATCGACCGATTCGATTCTTGCGGCAAGTCTGGAGAAAAACGTCGATCTTTCGGCCATCGTGTTCTCGAAATATTACTCCTGAAGTCAGTATCGCGTACTACGCTTTTCCCAACACCAGCGCCAACAGCGCCATACGCACGTACAAGCCGTATTCCATCTGCCGGAAGTATGCGGCGCGTGGATCGTCGTCCAGCTCCAAACTGATCTCGCCCACGCGCGGCAGCG
This sequence comes from Anaerolineales bacterium, assembly GCA_037382465.1. Lineage (NCBI taxonomy): Bacteria > Bacillati > Chloroflexota > Anaerolineae > Anaerolineales > Anaerolineales bacterium. The sequence continues at coordinate 18,672 of JARRPX010000031.1, forward strand.
GATGCATGACGATCATTTCATCCTTGGCCGCCTTCATCGTTTCCGCGGTGATCACGTATGCGCCTTTCACTTTCTCGTAATCATCCAGGTTTTCGAAACGTTCCTTCTGCACCCGTGTGATGTACAGGACGTCCGTCCCAGCGAGAACCGGGTCGAGGGACCCATATTCGGCCTGGGGGATTTTGCGTTCGTTGAGTTCCTCGATCACTTCCGAGGGCATCTTGAGGATCTCGGGCGAGACGTAGTTGAGACGAACGTCGAACAACGAAAGCAATCGCGAAAGTGAGTGCACCGTACGTCCGTACTTCAAGTCGCCCAACATGGTCACGGTCAGCCCGTCCACCCGACCCAGTTCTTCGGAGATCGTGAAGAGATCGAGCAGGGCCTGGGTGGGATGTTCGCCGATGCCGTCGCCGGCGTTGATGATCGGTTTGTGAGCGTATTTCGCCGCCAGTGTCGCCGCACCAACTTCGGGATGACGCAGCACGATCACGTCCGAGTAACATTCCAGCGTGCGGATCGTATCCGGAAGCGATTCACCCTTCGCCACCGACGAGTAGGTCACCTCGTTGATCGGGATCACGCTGCCGCCAAGCCGCTCCATGGAAGCCAGGAAAGAAGACGACGTGCGCGTCGAGGGCTCGTAGAACAAATTGGTGAGGATCTTGCCCTTGAGTAGATCGAAGGTGCCTACCCGCTCGACCATCGCCCGCATTTCTTTGGCCACACCGAAAATGTACTCGAGGTCACCGAGGGAAAATTGTTTGACCGAAAGGATATCCTTGCCGTAAAACGGCGCTTCCTGGCGATCGCCGAGTGGCAGGTAAGGGCTGCGCGCCTTTCGTTCATTGGGGGGTACAAAGGTTGCCATATATTTCCTCCATCAAATAACGTTTATTGGATACCGGCGACGTCTCTCCCAAATCCTCTCGGGACGAGAATTTCGCCGTCTTGATAGACCCACCGGCCGCGCACCTTGACCCGGCGCACGCGCCCCTGCAGCCGCATGCCTTCGAAGGGAGTCCAATCGCAGCGGCTGTGGAAATCTTCTGCCCGGACCTCCCAGGCTGCGTCCGGATCGAACTCGACTTCCGTTTCCGGACTCTCCGGCAGGCCAAAAATCTTTCCCGGATTGAGACTCATGCGGGCGATGAGGTCGTCCATCGACAAACGCCCCTCCTGCACGGCGGTAGCGAACAACCCCAACGAAGTCTCCAGTCCGGGAAAACCCGGCGGGGGATTGTCGCTGTCTTTCTCCTGCAGCGTGTGCGGCGCGTGATCCGTCGCGAAGCAATCGATCACCGCCAGGTTGTCCCACAATGCTTCTTGATCCGACTTCGCCGCCAGCTTCGGCCGCACCTCGCTCCGGCCCGGACCGATATGCGGGACGTCGTCCTGCGTGAGGAACATGTGATGGGGCGCCACCTCACAGGTGACCGCACAGCCGCGCGCTTTCATCTCCCGGATGAGCTGGATTTCGATTCGCCGGCTGACGTGGCAGACGTGGATCGGCCGCCCTTGCAGCATCGCCAGGAGCAGGATCGCAGCCAGGCTGCGGCCTTCCGCGTGGACCGCGAGCGGGCGATCGGCAGGCCAGGCTGCCAGATGACTCCGCTGCAGGGAGAGACCTTCAACCTGCAACGGACCATAGGTCAGATCCAGATACAATTTCAATCCGCAGGCTTGTGAGGCCAGAGAGGCGTACGTTCGATGATTTTCTGCGCTGGCGCCGAGATAAATCCCGTAATCACAGCGGGCTTTTTTCCTTGCTGCGTCACGAGCTTGATCGAAGCTGGCTCGATCGACCAGTGGCGGATTCGTGTTGGGCATGGCCAGTACGGTACTGAAGCCACCCGCCAGCGCCGCCGCAGTTCCGCTGTCGAAATCTTCCTTGTGCGTCGCACCGGGCTCGCGTAGATGCACGTGTGGGTCGATCAGACCAGGCAGGCGGATCACGCTCATCGGACGCCCTGCCCTGCGCGCGGTAGGCAAAAAAAGAGAGCCGGGCGGCTCTTTTTGGGCAGATGAAAAATCGCCCGCTCCGAGGCGCTTACCTCATGGCGGGCCAAATACATAGATGTTATGTATTCTCGATTCCGCATCATATTCCTAAGCGTCTAATTTAAAACCATTTCGCGGGATTGTCAAGCATTCGCGCCCCGGAGATGATAATTCCTCCCCTCTTCGCTGCATGCCTGAAGCCGTAAGGTTATCGGCGATAAACCACGTCCCACATACTTTCGAGATCGATCCGGCGGCGCGATGCCCCGTTCAGTATTCGTTCATTCGAGTTCGCCGCCGGTAATCACAATAACCACATTCCGGATTCGCATCCGGCGGCTCAGGCAGTTCCAGGACGGATAATACTTCGTCGATAAACAGCAGAAAGCCTTGCATATCCTTGGGAATTTCAGTCCACAGCGGATCGCCCAGATAGGCGATGCGTCCGTCGTCAAATCGCTGTAAGTCCGACGGCGTGACGCTGAATAAGCCCAGATGGGTGATGGGGCTGAGCGCCATTGCGTTGGGCGCCGGATTTTCCAGAGCATAGGCGTAAGCGTGAAGCTGCCGTCCGTAGAATTCGATGTGGTGCGGAGCCGGCTGCGTGGTCTTAAAATCAATCACCGCATAACTCCCATCATCAAAACGAATCGCCGTATCGAACCGCCCTCGGATGCAGCAGGCGTGTTCGTGATGCAGCAGTTTGATTTCGGCCGAACTCACCCACTTTTCGCCGTATGCAATTTCTCCATCCGGCAGATCGGGAGAAATTTCTGAGCTCGATTTACCCACGAAATAGGCGTTCATCAAACGATCGATTTTGCCGAAGATACTGGGGAATGGCGCACGCGGGCGATAGAATTTCGAGACGATTTTCAAGTAGAAACAACGTTTGCACTCGTCCCAGAGAAAGGTCAAATCCGAAGGACTTAATTTCCATGTGTTCATGCGCTCCCCTCTCTGGTCCGCTTAAAGCTACATGGGTCCTCTGTGCGAGAACCCATGCTTGCTAACCACATTGGTCGAGTTCAACGATTGAACGGCAATATTCGTCCGAAGTTGAATGTCCCCGTCGTCGATTCAGATCATCCCGTCGTTCACTCCCCCTCAACCACGGGATCACAATCCATGCCTTCCCAATCGTCCGTCGAAAACGTGCCCGACGACCATTGTTCCATGACCGCCGTCAATTGCTCGGTGTCGACTCGACAGATTTCATCGAGTCCCTCTTGACTGCTCACTTGTTCTTGCGTGGCCGCAATTTGCTCGTCGATCTGCTCCTGGGTCAATCCCATTCCCAGCATCTGGTCGATGGCCTCATCTGTATATTCTACCTTGACCTCTTCTGTGCGGAATTTCACCTCACAAAGGTCATCCGACGGGCCGATGATCTCCTGATACGTCGTCGTGGTGATGATGACCCCCATCATCTCGAACTCGACGGGGAAGACCATCTTCGCCGGTTTGCAGTTCTCCCCCGCTTCAATGAAGCACTGCATGTCCTCCCCACAGTCTTTGACACTCGATACTGCGGGCATGTTGCATGCCGTCGCAATGAACAGTAAACCGATCAAAGTTACCAGTGAGAGCGTGCGGTTCATCATTTTTTTCACTCCTTTTCTGTTCAACTGAGTCATCCCGGTCGTGCGGAAATGAGACGGCAGACATGAAGAGATCCTTCCCTTCGACTCCTCAACCCTCATTCCCAATTCGTTAACGATCAGAACATGAACATTGTGACATTCTCAGTGTGCGCCCATCTGATCTCAGGATCAATCATACCCTCTTTGGGAGAAAAATACACCGACCTGCATGAATGACGATCCAAAGCAATAATCCGGGCGATCCATGCTCTGGCGGAGGATGCACGCGTTCGACTCAGGTAACGTTCAAATGCACGACGGTGACACCGTCACCGCCCTCACTTGGCTGGCCGGACTCGAAGGAAGCCACATACGGACTTTCCGCAAGTGCCTGGCGAATGGCACTACGCAAGCGCCCCGTCCCTTTTCCGTGGATCACTCGTATGTAGGGCATCCCCGCCAGAAAGGCCGCATCCAGACGACGGTCCAATTCTTCGAGCGCATCATCGACGGTCCAACCGTGGACGTGCAGTTCGAGCGGCGGACTGTCGGCGATGGGTGGGGATATCGAACGTCCCTCACCAGAGGAGCCGCTTTTCCGAGCTGCTTTACTCCGCTTCGTCGGGGCCCCCGCTTTCACCGGCAGCAGTTCGTTGAGATTCGCCCGTACCCGCAGGCGTCCCACTTGAACCTCTGCCTGGTCTCGATCCAACGATTTAATCACCCCTTCGGCATCGATCGTACGCAGTAAGACCGTGTCGCCCTTTTTATACGTATATTCGGAAGCCTCGAACTCTTTATCCGGCAGGCGTAACGACTCCTCGAGCGACCTTTCGATCGTCTCAGCCTGTGTTTCAGCCGCTTTCAAATCGTCTCGCGACTGCTGCGATTGAGAGAATTCCCGTTTGATCTTGCGCAGTTCGTCCCGCATTTTTTCGAGTTCGGCCTCGGCGGCCGCTTGTGCGGCGAGCAGGATATCCTCACGCTCCTTTTCGATTCCCGCCAAACGTCGAGAAAGCTCTTCCTGCAGCGCCATGGCCTGCTGGCGCGTCGTTTCGGCTTCATTACGATCCTTGCGGGTCAGCTGCCGCTGTGCGTGGATTTCGTCCAACAGTCGTTCGGCTTCCAGATCAGCGCTGGAAAGCATTGCACGCGCTTTCTCGACGATGGCTTGCTCGAGACCCAAACGTGCGGCGATCGCCAGCGCGTTCGATCGTCCCGGCAGGCCGATAAGTAGATGATACGTCGGGCGCAGACTCTGCAAATCGAATTCCATGCTGGCATTCTCCACACCGGATACACTGTGCGCATACGTTTTAAGTTCGGGATAATGCGTTGCGACCAACGTGGTGATCGAACACTCCAGCAATTCACTCAGGATGGCGCGCGCCAGCGCTGAACCCTCCTGCGGGTCTGTGCCCGCACCCAATTCATCGAGCAAAACCAGGGATTTCGACGTCGCGTGGTCGAGGATCGTCTTGATGTTGGAAACGTGAGACGAAAAGGTCGATAGCGACTGCTCGATCGATTGCTCGTCGCCGATATCAGCGTACACCGCGTCGAAAACGGAAAGCTCCGATCCTGACATCGCCGGGATGTGCAGGCCGCACTGCGCCATCAATACAAGCAGCCCCGCGGTCTTTAAGGTCACCGTCTTCCCGCCGGTGTTGGGGCCGGTGATCACCAGAGCGTAGGTGTCCGGCTTTAAAATCAAATCGATCGGCACGACATCGTCCGCTTTCAGCAGCGGATGACGGGCGGCGAGCAAGCGTATCGTCGAGCCCGGACGAGGTGAGACAGCATCCTCGGCGAAGGGTTTGAGTACGGGCTCGCTGGCATCGAGCGTATACGCGTAGCGCGCTTTGGCAAAGGCGAGATCGAGTCTGGCCAGGCCCTCTACGTTTCGCCGGATTGCTGCGGATTGTTCCCCGATGCGGCCCGACAATTCGGAAAGGACGCGCCGGACTTCATCCCGCTCCGCGAGTTGAAGCTCTCTCACCTGATTGTTGAGATCGACAACCTTCAAAGGTTCGACGAACAGCGTGGCTCCCGAGGCGGATTGATCGTGCACGACGGCCTTGATGCGTCCCTTGAAGTCCGCCTGCAGCGGTATTACGAAACGGCCCTCGCGCTGCGTGATGATGGGCTCCTGCAGCAAGGGGACGATCTTGGGGTCGTTGACCATCCGTTCGAGTTTGTCCATCAAACGATCGCGCGCAATGCGGAGATCCTTGCGAATTTTGCCCAACTTCTGCGATGCGCTGTCCAGCACCTCACCGCGATCGTCGATGGTTTTCGAGACCGAATCAATCAGGCCAGGAAGCGCTTCGAGCTCAAATGCAATCCCTTTGAGCAGCGGAAGTGGTTCGTCCAACTTTTCAAAACGCCGGCGCTGTTCGCGGGCAGCGACAAGCGTACTCTTGATGTCCAGCAGTTCAGTAGGTTCAAGCACCGCGCCGTGCGCAGCTGCATCGACCTGCGGACGTACGTCACGTGCGCCACCGATGCTGAGTTCGGGTTTGATGCTCAAGAGCAGGCTGGCCTCCGAGGTTTCCTCCTGGCGACGCCGGACGGCCTCCAGATCCGGCAGCGGGCGCAGTGCCAACGCCATTTCACGGGAGGCTGAAAATGCCGTAAAACTCGCCAAACGATCGAGAACGAGGTTTAATTCCAGGGTTTCATAGGACTTTGCATCCATGGCGAAGGCAGTGTAACATGATTTCAGCACGTTTTCACAATCTGGCCTCGCGGCGCACGATGTCCGCCGAACCGGCGAATGATGATAGGGTTACCGCATCGCTGAAGTCGGAGTGAAGAGAGAAGTATGATGCCGATCGAACAGAAGACTACCGAACCAACGGATCCTTCGTTCAAGCCATTGATGCGCAGTCTGGCTCTGGAGCTTTTCATTTATGCGCCTCTCGTCACGATCTACTTCATCATCGTGCTGCATTTCGCCAAGGAGCCGCTGATTCAGCTCTACGAGCAGGGATCGAAGAGCTACGCTTTCTTGACTTTAATACTCATCCTGATGCAAGGCGTTCTGTTGGAAGCCTTCACGTCCTGGCTGCTGCGCAGAATCGGGCTGCGGTAGTCAGAGATGGAATACCCTATCGCTGGCGTGATCGTCAGTCCCCTGATACTTGCCGGTACCGGATTCGTCGTCGGTGTGCTGGGTGGATTTTTGGGGGTCGGTGGAGGTTTCCTGGCCGGACCGCTCATGTTCTGGGCCGGTGTGCCGATCGACTTCGTGGTTGGAACCGACCTGGCGCATATGACGGGAAAATC
>JARRPX010000032.1 GCA_037382465.1 Anaerolineales bacterium
CTAACGGCTTTGAGCTGAGCTGCCGGGGTTCGCGCCAACTCTTGCCCTTCTCTTTTCCCTATTGATCATCATAGCATGCAAATCGCGCTGCATCCCCGGTCTGCTCCAGCGAATGGTTATTCGAAGACCATGCCCCCAAAATCACACTCCAACAAATCTCCCGCTCACATCTGCGCGTAGGGAAAGATACGACCAGCACGACCTTCGGAGCCCGCTGCTACGATATGCGGACTGTCTGGATTCCGTAATGGATAAAAATCAATCCCAATCAAGAATAAAAGAACCCCGGTAAATCTGCAACTTCGCGCACAAAAGAAAATGCAATATTTATCAGCGGGCGACGAAGGAACGAATAACTATTATTACCCTTTAAACCCGCCTCCGTAACTGCCGTTTTCAGGTCACTCGCGGGCGGATACGCGCTGGTATTCGATATTTATCTGGCTATGAGTATAATTGGATTGATAATCAATCCCCATGGCTTGTTATCTGTCCTTCAACGCTTTGTAGCATAGACCAGATTCAGCCGGGGGACAACCAACAGGGGGATAGTCATGGACAACAAACCTTCGCGTTTGCTCGATCAGATGCGCCTCGCACTGCGCCGTAAACACTACTCGCAATCCACCGAACGCAGTTACGTCAATTGGGTCCGCCGCTTCATCCTCTTCCACGGCAAACGCCACCCGCGTACCTTGGACACGCCGGAAGTGGAAGTGTTCCTCACCCACCTGGCCGCTCGTGCCAAGGTGGCCGCCTCCACCCAGAATCAAGCCCTCAATGCCCTGCTCTTCCTTTATAATCAGGTGCTCCACAAGCCGCTCACCGAGCCGATCCACGCCCTGCGCGCCAAACGCCGCAAACCTGTGCCCGTGGTACTGAGCCAGAAGGAAGTCCGCCGGCTGCTGGACGGCATGCAGGGGCAGAATCAGCTCATCGCCCAATTGCTCTATGGCAGCGGGCTGCGCATCTCCGAATGCCTGCGCCTGCGCGTGAAGGATCTCGATTTCGATCAGAATCAGATCTTCGTGCACGACGGAAAAGGAGCCAAGGATCGCGTAACCATGCTGCCGCTCGCATTGATCCAACCTCTTCACCGTCACCTGCGGCACGTCCGCGCCGTACACAAACGCGATCTACGCAAAGGTATGGGAAACGTCTATATGCCCCACGCTCTCGAGCGCAAGTACCCCTACGTTGCCCGCGAGTGGATCTGGCAGTGGGTTTTTCCCTCCCGAAGTCTCTCTACTGACCCTCGCAGCGGCCGACTCCGCCGGCATCACCGCTCACCCAGCGCGCTCCGCCGCGCCATCCGTGAAGCAGCCAGGATCGCCGCAATCCAGAAGCACGTCACTCCTCACACCTTGCGCCACAGTTTCGCCACCCACCTGCTCGAAAAGGGCTACGACATCCGTACCGTGCAGGAGCTGCTCGGGCATAAAGACGTGAAGACGACCATGATCTATACCCATGTACTCAAGCGAGGCGGGCTCGCCGTTCGCAGCCCACTCGACTCCTAAGGATGAATGTCGCCGTGTTGTTTAAAGAGCTTTAAAATCCCTTAAAACCAGCTTGATATACCCTCTGCAGTATGAAATGGGTCTTCATTCGCATCCCCCAGCCTGTTCCACAGCCAGGCCGCTTCCATCACATTTCAAACAGTCCGACACCCCCAGATGCGCCCGCTCGATTTGACCCGTTCCCCGGCAGGCGGAACAATTGCCGGTCACCTCCTCGTAGCACGCCTCGCAGTACCCTTCGAGCGGCAGCGGCTGGCCCTCGACGAAGAACAGCCTCCGCCCACAGCGCTTACATTCCCGCCACACCATGCGTGCTCCTAAATGCGCGGTCCAACCTCACCCCTCCACCCAGCCCGGAACGTACTTCCATGCCTTCCGCAGCTCTTTTCGCTTCGATGCATATTCCGGTTCGTGCTGCGCGACCAGCGCCCAGTACTTCTTCGAATGGTTCAGATACACCGTGTGACACAGTTCGTGCAGCATCACGTAGTGCACCAGGTCTTCGGACAGGAAAAGCAGCTTCAAATTCAAATTGACGTTCTTCTGCTCGGAACAACTGCCCCAGCGCGTACGCTGTGACTTGATGAATATGCGCCTGATCTCGAAACCGTTTTCCTCGGCCAGATGCCGCAGCCAGGGCTTGAGATGCCGGTGCGCCTTGCGCCGCAGCCATTTTCGCAATGCGGCATGCACCGCATCCGAATCGCCCTTGCCGTCATGGACTTTCAGGTGATTGCCCGGACACTCGACCAATTTCACGGACGCAGCATCCGCATACTCGACCCGCCAGACCTCTCCGATGCTGCGCAGTTCGAGGCGCTCGGGCCAGGCGCTTTGCGGTGCGAGTTCGCGCTGCGCCTCGATTTCCCTGGCGACCTTCTCGATCCAACCCCGCTTCTGGGTCAGCAAATCGGGGATGCGCTTGCGGTCGTAGCCCCTGGGCACGACCACCACCAATCCGTCGCGCAGCGACATCTGCAGCCGGGCGTGTTTGGCTCGCCGGCTCACGCGCACGCGGTATTCGCGCTCAATCGACAATTCCAATCCTTATCTATACGCCCCCTGGCCGCCTTTTGCCTCTTCATAGTCCGCCGGCGTGTCGATGTCCTTCAACACACCGGCGTCTTTGGTCTCCATGTACTCGATCCACTCGCTGCGCCGGTGCATGTAATCACGCAGCGTCTCGCCGGCCTCCAGCGCCAGTATCTCCGGCCACAACACCCGCGCCAACAACACTGGATGCCCCCGGCGCCGTTCGAAACTCGGCGCCAGAATCCGGCTGCGTCTCCGTTCCCAGGTTTGCCGTAAACCACGCACGGTTTCGGCCTGCAAGAAAGGTAAGTCGCCGGGACAGATAAACGCGGCCTCGAACGCTTCGTCCTCGAGGGCGCCCAGTCCTGCCTGAATCGAACCCAACATTTCGCTGGATGCATAATCGGGGTTGAAAACCGGTTGGATCTTTTCCGGATCGAGCGTACGCTCGACGGCCTGCCGATCTCCTCCCGTCACCACGATCACCGGTGCAGCAGCGGCCGCCACGAACGTGTTTGCCAGCGCGGCGATCAACGAGCCTTCGCCGCGCCAGGGCAGCGCCAGCTTCGGCGATCCCATGCGCCTGGATTCTCCTGCCGCCAATAAAACGGCAGCGATCATCCCTCGCCTCGCAAGCGCTCCCAATCTTCTTCGTTATCGATGTCCTGCAAAGCTGAATCGTCCCAATCGACCCACTCGGTAAACAACGAACCGATCAGCTTGCGCCCGCCTCGATCCCCCTCCACGGCGTCCAATTCCGGGTAGGTCGCCCGCGTGAAAAGCACGGGGTTTCCGCGCCTTCCCTTCGCCCGCGGCGCGACGATGGCGGCATGGCTTTCCCGATGCGCACTCACCAGGGCGCGTATCAGTTTCGCATCCACTAATGGCATGTCGGATAGCAGCATCACCACCGCTTCAGCCGCATCCCGCACCGCATCCAGGCCGGCCTGCATCGACGAGCTTTGCCCACTTGCCCAATCGGGATTGTGCACGAATTCGACGGGCTCTCCCGCCAGCGCCGCCCGAACGTCGTCCGCATCTGCGCCCGTCACCACGACCACCGGTTCCAGGCCGCCTTCCAACGCCGCTCGGACCGCATGCCAGACCAATGCCTTTCCCTTCCAGTGCAAGAGCTGCTTCGGTTCGGGGAAACGCTCCGAATCGCCCGCGGCCAGGACGATTCCCGCGACCGTGGAACCATGTCTCTGCTTCTTTTCACCCATCACGCCCTCCCCGGATTCCTCCACCGGCTTTATTCTTTCCCGGACCATGCCTTGAGTACGCGTTCCGGCGTAAATGGGAATTCGTCGATCCATATGCCGAGCGCATCCCTGATCGCCGCTGCAATCGCAGGCGCCAAAGGAATGTAAGGCATTTCTCCCATGCCGCGTGCACCCCATGGGCCGATCGGATCGGGATGCTCCAGCACGACGGCCGAGATCCGCTCGGGGATATCCATCACCGTGGGGATCAAATACGTCGAAAGCAGTCCGGTCTGTACGTAGCCACCTTCTTGCTGGAAATCTTCCAGTAGCGCGTAGCCGCTGGCCTGCACGATGGCGCCTTCGATCTGGCCGTGAACGCCCTGCGGGTTCACGGCTTGCCCCACGTCGTCGGCGCAGATCACCTCCAACAAATGCACTTTGCCGGTATCCGTGTCCACTTCCACACGGGCGATTTCCGCCACGTACCCGTAGGCGAAATTCGGCTCGGATTTGCCGGTCTGCGGATCGAAGGGCGTCGTCGCCGGCGGGCGGTATTCATACGTCGCCACCGCAGGGCGTTCCTCGCCGTGCCACTTTTCCAGCGCCGCCGCCACTGCGCCGCGAATCGAGTTGCCCGACATGAAGGTCATGCGTGAGGCCGAAGCCGAACCCGAATCGTCGGAGGTCGCCGTGTCGGATGCCACCAGACGTACCTTGTCGATGGAGACGCCGGCCGCCTCCGCCGCCATCTGCGTCATGACGGTATGCGACCCCTGCCCGACGTCCGCCCCGGCGTGGCGCAGCACCAATTCCTCGATCTCACCTGCACCGTGCAGCTCCACCGTCGCCGTGCACAGTTCGGGCGCGCCAAACGAGAAGCCCACGTTCTTGAACCCACAGGCAAATCCAACCCCACGGCGAAGATGCGCCTTACCATCCTCTACTTCCTCGCCGTCTGCTTTCCTCTTCCAACCCTGCTTCGTCTGCCGCCAACCGCCCTTTTGCGCGCAGGCGGCCAACACCTTGTCCATGCTGACGCCTTCGGGCAGCGGCGTCCCCGACGACAGCAGGGAGCCTTCCCGGAAAATATTGTGCTCGCGGATTTCGACGGGATCCATGCCCAATGCTTCTGCCAGCTTGTTCATCTGCCCTTCGGCGGCGAAGGCGCCCTGCGGCCCGCCAAATCCGCGGAACGCGCCGCCCGGAATGTGATTCGTGTACACCGCATAGGCGTCCACTTTCACGTTGGGGATTTCGTACGGCCCGGTGCACATCAAGGTGGCGTTCCCCAGTACCTTCGTCGAGGTGTAGGCGTAGGCGCCGCCGTCCTGGATCACATCGACTTCCGCCGCCAGAATTTTCCCTTCGCGGCTTGCACCCCATCTGGCGCGCAAGACGAATGGATGCCGCTTGTGGTGCCCGAGAATCGACTCCTCACGTGACCAGATGATCTTCACCGGACGGTCGATGCCGCGCTGGTGCAGGCGGTACGCCGCCAGGGCGAGCACGATCTGCACCGACATGTCCTCGCGCCCGCCGAACGCCCCGCCGATGGCGGGATAGATGACCCGGATGCGATCCTTGGGAAGGTCGAGTGCATGGGCGATTTGCGCCTGGTCCTCGTGGGTCCATTGGCCGGCAACCTCGACCGTAATGCGCCCCTCTTCATCGATGTAGCCCAGACCGGCCTCGGGCTGCAGAAAAGCGTGCTCCTGCGCAGGTGTGCGGTATTCCCCCTCGACGACGACGTCCGCCGCTTCGAATCCCTTCTTCACGTCTCCTTTGCGGATGCGGTAGTGGCAGAAGACGTTGTTCTCCCGATCCGGATGCAGCAGCACGTCGTTCGATTTCCACGCCTGCAGGACGTCCGTGAGAACCGGCAGATCTTCATATTCAACTTCGATGCGCTTCACGGCTTCCGCCGCGATCGCCTCGCTTTCCGCCACCACCAGCGCCACCTGATCGCCGACGAAACGTACCCGGTCGGCGTACGGTTTCGAAGAGCCGGGTCCGCAGAGCACCGGTTGGTCGGGCATGATCAGGCCGTACTCGTTGACGGGGACATCTTTCGCCGTTAGCACGGCGAGTACGCCGGAAAGTGCTTCGGCGGCCGATGTATCCACGCTGCGCACCACGGCGTGCGGTCTGCCCGCGAAAAGGATCTTCATGTATGCCTGATCGGGACGGTCGATATCACCGGGAAATTGGGTTTCTCCCGTCACTTTCCCCCGTGCGTCGATTTTGGGTACGGATGTTCCAATCAATGACATGTACACGCCTTAAAACGATTTTCGCGCCGGCCTCGAACCTCGGCTGATGAGATACTTCCGGTCTGTTCACTCGCTGCGCGATCCAATCGATAACCTAAAATCGTGATGACGAATTTACCTCCGCTTCTTAGCGCCGGATCTCCTTTTCGGCAGCGGGGCATCGGTCTCGCCCATTTTCTTCGGAAACATCACCGCCCAGATGATGCTCAGAATCGAGTAGCACAACATCATGAAAAGCAGGGAAACCACGATTTGTACGAGGGCGCCGTCCGGCAGGAACGTTGCGAAAGAGGGGCGTAATGCGTCTGCCGGCAGATAAACCAAACCCGAGCGGATAAACCAGCCGGAGAAGACATAGGCAGCCGCCCCTAAAATCGCAATGATGATGCAGCCGACTCCCCGCAAGACCGGATTTCCGCGCTTCTTCTTTTCGCGTTCCTCATAGAATTTTCGATCCGACCACATACTTCCACGACCCATAGCAACCTCCTGAATTTACGTTGAAATTCGCCTTACCGGAAAGCGGTCCTTCGATTCACCCCTCTGAATCGTGAGCCGCTTTGTCGATGGCAGAAACGATCATCGAATAACCCGTGCAGCGGCACAGATTGCCCGTAATCGATTGCACGATTTCTGCTCGCGTGGGGTGCGGCCGCTCCTCCAGAAGCTTGACGCCCGACATGATAAAACCGGGCGTGCAGTACCCGCACTGTACGGCGCCCTCGTCGATGAAAGACTGCTGAACCGGATGCAGTTCATCACCCCGGGCGATTCCCTCGATGGTAACGATCTCCGCCCCATGGGCGCGCGGCGCGGGAACCAGACAGGCCATCACGGCGACGCCGTCGAGAAACACCGTACACGCGCCGCACTCTCCTTCCGCGCAGCCCTCTTTCGTGCCGGTGAGCTTCCCTTCCTCACGCAGCAGCCGCAGCAAGGTTTTGTCCTGGCCCGAAGTAAAGCGGCAGGCTTTTCCGTTAATCGTCGTTTCGATGGGCGTTCCCGCCTGATGCTCAGTAGATGCCGCGAGCCGGGACGCAGCCGGCATCTCGCTGCTGCCCCAGAGCATGACGGGACGTTCGGGATAATCCCGTCGTTCTCGATCGTGAGCCAGATCGCGCAGGGCACGCTTGACGCAAATCCGCACCATCTTCTCACGGTAATCCGCCGAACCACGCAGGTCGTCGATCGGCGCCGCGGCCCCAGCGGCGAGTCGCCCCGCCTCCTCGATGACGGCGTCCGAGAGTTCCTTCCCCGCCAAATACGACTCCGCCTCGGCTGCGTGGATCACGGTCGGTGCGACCGAGCCGAGGCTAATCGCCGCACGTGATATTTTCGACTCGTCGATTTCCAGCAGGACCGCTGCGTTGACCACGGATATCGCCTGCGCCCTGCGCAGCGCCAGTTTCTGAAACGTGCTGCGCATATTCGTCGACGGCGCAGGGAAGGCGATGTCCACGATCATCTCGTCTTCGGCCAACACCGTCTTGCGCACACCGGTGTAGAAATCCTCGAGCTTCACCTTGCGCTCTGCGGAACGCGAACGCAGGGTCAATTGCGCATCCAGGGCCAGCAGCGGCGGGATCGAATCGTTGGCCGGAGAAGCCGTGACCAGATTGCCGGCGATCGTTCCCCGGTTGCGGATCTGCGGCGCGCCGACCTGCCAGCAGGCCTGCGCCAGCGCGAAGGCGCGCTCGACGATCAGTTCCGACCCGGCACACTGATTGTGCGTCACCAATGGACCCAGGTGAATCCAGCCCTGCTCATCGAGCCGGATTTCATCCAGCCCCTCGAGCCGGCTAACGTCGATCAGCGCCGTGACGTCCGGCCGCTGGCCGCGCTCCATTTCCAGCAGTAGATCGGTCCCTCCGGCAACGATGCGCGCCGTTCCGGCGTGTTCGGCCAACAATTCCAGAACATCTTCGATCGTGTTGGGTGTAAAGTAGCGGTCCCACATCATCCCGTTCGTGCCTCATTACTTTCCGAAACAGTATGCTCGTTATGTTTCCGATTCTCTCACAGATTGCGGCGTGTGCGCCATCCGCTCGCCGCTTCCGCCGCCCCGCAGCATGATGATCTGCGCCAGGATGCTCACGGCAATTTCCTCCGGCGTTTCGGCGTTCAGTTCAAGCCCGATCGGAGAGACCACCCGCTGCAGTATTTCCGCCGGGATACCACTCTCCGTCAATTGCTGCGCCGTCGTTTCCCAGCGCCGCCTCGACCCGATCACGCCGATGAACGCCGCAGGCGTGTCCAGTAGACCGGGCAGCGCCTGCACATCGACGTCGACGCCCCGCGTCGTCAATACCACGTAGGTATCCGGGTGGATTTCCGCGGCATCCGCGAAACCCTGCGGTCCGCTGTGGATATATTCGTGCGCTTCGGGTACGGCTTCGGGAGTGGCATACTCCGCACGATCGTCGACGACCACCACCCGGAATCCCAGCCATGTCGCCAGATGGGCGACGGCCTTGCCGACGTGGCCGCCGCCGACGATAACCAGTTTCGGACTCGGGTTGACTGCTTCCATGAACACTTCCATTTCCCCACCGCACACGCCTACGTCCCCATCCTGCGGATCGACGAAGGAATAGGTGTGAATGCGGGGCTTTCCGTTCTTGAATACCTGCTGTGCCTCCTCGATCACGAGCGCTTCCATCTCACCGCCGCCGATCGTTCCTTCCCGTGTGCCGTCAGCCAATACCAGCATTTTCGCCCCTTCACGGCGGGGCACAGAGCCGCGCGTGCGGACCACGGTTGCCAAAACGGCAACACCACCGTCACGTTCCAGCGCAGCCAGACGCTCGTACAATCCCATCGCAGATTACCTCATTCTCCGGGCCGGCTCAGGGTTGCTTCCCGCGCAACGCCCGCCACAGGCGTTCCGGCGTGATCGGAATTTCCGTCAAGTCCGCACCGCAGGCATCCATGACGGCGTTGCCCACCGCGGGCGCCACGCCGTCCATGGGAATCTCGGCCACCGCTTTTACCCCGAAGGGATGCGAAGGCTCGAAGGTCTCCACGAATATCGTCTCCAATTCCGGCATCTCGTGCGCGGCGAAAATATGATAGTCACTGAAATTGGTTTCCCTGGCTTGGCCTTCTTCGTCGTACAGCATCTCCTCGCAAACAGCGTACCCCAGGGCCTGCGTCATACCGCCTTCGATCTGTCCGGAAGCGGTAAGAGGGTTCACGATCACACCCGAATCCACCGCCATGACCAGCTTGTCGACTGTCAGCTGCCCCGTTTCCACGTCTACGGTCACCTCCGCGAACTGCGCCGCAAAGGGCGGCGGCGCCACGGGGGACATGAAGGAAGCCACACCCATGATTTGTTCCTGGTCCTCGTGGTGCAGGGCGTTCAGTGCCACCTCGCCGAGCGTGATGGTTCGTCCGTCCGGCGCCCAGGCGCAGCCATCCGCCAGATGGATTTGCTCCGCGCTCACGGCCTCACCCCACTCGCTCAACATGCGTGCCGCCCGAATCGTAATGCGCTGCGCCACGTCCCGAGCCGCGCGCACGACCGCGCCGCCCGATATGTAGGTCGTGCTGGAGGCATACGCGCCCTTGTCGAATGGCGTGAAATCGGTGTCCGAAGAATAGACCACGATGTCGTCCACGCGGACTCCCAGCACCTCCGCAGCCTGCTGCGCCAGAACCGTGTCCGCACCGGTGCCCAGATCGGTGGCGCCGACCAAAAGGTTGAACGAGCCGTCGTCGTTGAGCTTGATGCTCGCCCCGCCCATGTCGAGATAGGGGATCGCCGTGCCCTGCATCACCAGCGCCACACCGATCCCGCGGCGCAAATGGGGTGCGCCGGGAATCTGGTGCCAATCGCGATTGCCGAATTTCGCATCCCATCCGGCGGCCGCCTTGCCTTGCTGCACGCACTCCTCCAGGCCGCAGGTGCTGATCGTCTCCGGGCGCGGCTCGCGCCCCTCCGACCAGGCCGTGCTGAATGGATGCAGTTCCCCCTCTCGCAGGGTGTTCTTCAACCGGAAGCTTAGCGGTTCCAAATTCAATGCCTGCGCAACACGCTCCATATGGCGTTCGACCGGCCAGAAACCCTGCGGCACGCCGTAGCCGCGATAGGCGCCGGAAGATGGGCGGTTGGTGTACACGATATCGGCATAGAAACGAATATTCGGCGACTTGCGGTATTCGCCGTCTCCCACGTAGAGCGCCATCGCCTTGTGGCCCGTGTTGCCCGTCACGGTCAGGGCGTGGCAGCCGTACGCCCCGGTGTCGCTCAGGGCGTACATCTCGTTGGCCGTGATCGTGCCGTCGCGCTTGACCCCCGTTTTCATGCGGATGCGCATGGGATGGCGGGAACGCGAGGCCTGGAACTCTTCGGCGCGCGTGGTTTCGAAGCGCACCGGACGGCCGGTCGCGATGGTCAGATGCGCCGCGACGTCCTCGATCTGCACTTCCTGCTTCCCACCGAAACCGCCGCCGATGCGCGGCTTGATCACCCGGATGCGTTTGATGGGCAATCCCAGTACGGGCGCGAGCTGCCGCCGTACGTGAAAGGGAACCTGCGTACTGGTGCGGATCACCAGGCGATCGTTTTCGTCCCAATAGGTGACCACGGCGTGCGGTTCGATGTGCGCCTGCTGCACCTTGGGCACCTCGTATTCGCCTTCGATGATCTCGTCGGCCTCCGCGAAACCTTTCTCCACGTCGCCGATGTCGATGCGGATTTCGGCCGCCAGATTGCGCGTGGGGTCCGAATCGGCGAAATTGACATATTCGGGTTCGTCGTGAATCTGTACCGCACCCTCGTCCATGGCGTGGGAGTAATCCAATATTGCCGGCAGCGGTTCGTATTCCACTTCGATGAACTCGAGCGCCTCTTCCGCGATCGCCTCACTTTCAGCCGCCACGAAAGCGACGCGGTCGCCCACGTAGCGCACCTTGTTGTCCAGCGAGAAGGTATCCAGCGGACCCGGAATGGGATCGGATTGGCCGGCCGTTGAAAAGACCACACGCGGGATGTCTTCCCAGGTCAGCACTGCGGCGACTCCGGGCAAAGCGCGCGCCCGGCTGGCGTCGATGCGTTTGATGCGCGCATGCGCATACGGGCTTCGCAGCACCTTGGCGAACAGCATACCCCGCATTTCGAAATCCAGGGTGAAGGCTGGTTTGCCCTGTGCCAATTTCGCCGCGTCCACTTTGGGAACGGGTTTGCCAACCGCTCGCAGCGGAGATTCCTGCGTGGTAACCAGAATCCGCGGCATCACAGACGTGCGCGTCAGCACATCGGAGCCGCCGGGCTCCGTTTCTCCCACTTCCGGGCCCGGTTCGCTTGGCGGCCGCAATTCTCGCGGCGCAGGAATTGGCGCTTCCAACGGCTCCACAGAGTCCCCGCGCAGGATCGCTGCGGCACGCAGCACGGCCTGCACCGGCTTCAAATATCCCGTGCAGCGGCAGAGCACGCCCGACAAGGCCTCGCGCACCTGCACTTCCGTGGGCTGCGGCTCTTTTTCGAGCAGGGCGTGCGCGGCCAGGATCATCGCTGGCGTACAGTAGCCGCATTGAATCGCGCCCGTGTCGATGAAGGCCTGCTGGATGCGATCGAGGCCGCGGGACTGGCGCCATCCCGGATCGGGACGCTCGCCGAGTCCTTCGATCGTCACAACCTGACGACCCTCCACCTGCGGGGCGAGCATCACGCAGGTGTTGCGCGGTTCGCCGTCGATCAACACCGCACAGGCGCCGCATTCGCCGCTCTCGCAGCCATGTTTGACGCCGAACATCCCCAACCGTTCGCGCAGCACCTCGAGCAGCGTTTCCCTGCCCTCGATGTCCAGTTCGACCGGCATGCCGTTGAGCGTGAAATGAATCTGCATCACGTACCCCCGTTGGCGAGAATGCGCCTGACCAGCACGCCGGCGACCGCGGTCCGGTATTCCGCGCTGGCCCAGGCATCCTGCGCCGTCTCGAGCAGCGAAGCTGCAGCTTGGGCCACTGAATCGAGCGACTCACCTGCTGCGGCTTTCTTCTCCGCTTCCACTGCCCGCTGGGGGAATTCACCGAAACCCCCGATCGCGATCGTCGCGGAGGATTTGAAGCGTGCCGCGGCCACACAGACGATCGGACGATCGACGGGCGATCGTGCAACCTGTTCGTACTCGAGCGTGAGAGGTAATTCAAAATGCGCTCCGGTGATGAGATCGTGGATCGAAGCCGCATTCCGCTCGTGTAGAAAATCCACCAGGGAAATGCTTTTCGAGTCCGGCTCGAGCGTGACCTCTGCGTCCAACGCAAGCAGCACGGTCAACAGCGGTGAGCGCCCGTCCGCAGCCATGATCGTCCCGCTCACCGCTGTTGACCGTGCTGCTTGCGTTGGACGCAGAGGTCACGCTCGAGCCGGCAGGCCGATCGCAGCGCATCGGGGAGCGGCGGTACGCTCTCCAGGATCGCCTGCAGACTCACGCCTGCTTCTATGCTGGCGGCGCCTTTTTCGATCTTTAAATCCGTCAAGCCCAGATCCCGCAGATCGATCGCCGCGCCAATGTGCCTGCGCGCCGTGCTCACCCGCGTGCCGCCGGCCAGCGGCACGCCGCGCTCCAGCAGCGAGACGGCTTCCTCGATCGTTTTCGGCCGTAAATATTCGAACGTACCCATCTCCTCACCCCTCACTGCGAAACCCGCCTAGTCGGGATAGACCTTCCAACCCAGCGCTTCCAGGTCCTCTTCCCGCAAGGTATCGTCCCACAAATCCGCCAGGGCGCCGTCTGCATCGGCGCCGATGCTGCCGTCGGGAAGCCGCAGTTCTGCATGCGCGAAGGCATACCGCCCGCGCCGTTTGAGCACCTTCCCGTGCAGGGTCAGAACCTCTCCGATCGGTACCGGTTTGCGGTAGTGCACCTCCATCTTTGCGGTGACCCGAAAGTGATTGTGATCGCCGACCATCGCCGCGCGTCCCAATACTTCATCCAGCATGGCGGCGGTGATGCCCCCATGCACGACGCCGGGGTAGCCTTGATACTGCTCCGGGATACTCACCATGGCGGTCACCTCATCAGGTCCGACCTCATAGAAACGCAGCCCCAGGCCGTATTCGTTTTCCAAACCGCACACGAAACAATGCCGTGAATTGGGCTGCTTGCGCTCCTGTTTCTGTGTCTGGGCGTTCGTTGTCATTGGGATCATTCCTCGATGAATTTGGTTTGGGAGAATACGATCACGAAGATGGACTGAAGGTGTCGACGAGCAGCGTCACGTCGCCGCCCACAGGATACAGGATTGGGTACGTGGCGCCGTTGTCGAGGTACTCCTGCACCTTGGCGCGCGCCTGCTCCGGCGTGCCCGAGGCGGTGATCCGCCGCACCAGTTCGTCCGGCACGAGATGCTTGGCGCTCTGGATCTGCTCTTGGGTCGCCGGCCAGCCCAGTATGGATTGGATTTCCGCGACCACGTCCGGAGAGACGCCGCTCGCCTTGGCAATGTGCGGCTGCTGCGCCAGATACTGGGTCAACAGCTCCCGGCTCGTGTCCAGCGCTTTCTCTTCGTCCGCATCGACCGAGCATACGATCAACTGCGGTCGATCGAGATCGTCGATCGACCGGCCGGCCTTCCTGGCACCCGCCGCCAGATGTTCCAGGGCCTGATGGTTGTAATCCGGCGGCACGCAGTAATTCAACACCACGCCGTCGGCGATTTCCCCGCTCAGCTCCAGCATCTTGGGCCCGGTGGCGCCGATGTAGATCGGCACATTCCGCGGTTCGCGCCGCCCGTGAACCACGTCGAGTTCGATACCCTCCACGTGGTGGAACTCGCCGTGAAAAGTCACGCGTTCCATGTTCAACAGGCGCCGCAGCACCTCGACCGTCTCGCGCATGGCCAACAAAGGTTTGCGGCGTTCGATGCCCACGTTTTTCGCCAGCGGATCCCACCAGGCGCCGATGCCGCAGATGATGCGTCCGGGCGCGAGATCGTCCAGCGTCAGGAAGGTCGCCGCCAGCAAACCGATGTTGCGCGTCCAGTTGTTGATCACACCGGAGCCGATCTTGATGCACTCCGTGACCGCGGCGTACGCCGCCATCGGCACGATCGCGTCCCGCACCAGGCGCGATTCGGCTTGCCACACGGCGTAAAAACCGCGCTGCTCCGCATATCGCACGTAGTCGAGTCCCTCGCGTAAATCGTGCGCATCCTGTAAATAGAGAGCAGCCCGTGAAGCGCTCATGTCGATTCCTCCGCCTCGATCTGTACTTTCTGGGATCGCCATTCCTGCAGGATTTCGAGGTCCTCCGGCACGTCCAGATCCAATTCGAGAGACGGCAGTTCACAAACGACGACCTTCGCTCCCGCCTGCTTCGCTCTCTGCTGATGCCGCGAGAAACTGTCCGGACCGAAATCGTACTCGATCAATCCCGGCGGAGACATCAAGAGTGCGTTGGTGCCCGTGCCGTGGCGGTCCGGTGCGATGACGACCACCGGCGGCTTCTTCGCCGCGGCGATCAGCGTCTCGACGTCTTCCGGACTGAGAAGCGGCAGGTCCGCCGGAACGACCAGCACCGAGCTCACACCGTAGCCGCGCGCCAGGATCGTCGCCCGTACCAGGGCGGTATTCAACTGCGGCGCGCCGCGCTCCGAAACCGTCCGGGCGCCATGTTCTCGGGCCAGCGCCAGGGCGCGTGAATCCCGGCTGATCACCAGCATACGATCCACCTGGGGAACATCCTTCAACACTTCCAACGTATGAATCATCAAATCCTGACTTAACACGGCCCGCTCATCACGGTTGAGCACCTCGGCGAGTCTGGATTTCGCCCGGCGCAGCGGCTTGACAGGCACGATCGCCCATAACGTCATGATTTCACCGCCATCAACACCTCTTTCGATACGTATTCGATAAGCTCTCCAGCCAAACGGATCCGATCCTCTCGATCCTGCATGACGATGTTCGCCGCCCGGGCTCGAATTCCCAGTCCGTCGATTGCGGAGACGAACTCGGCGTCCTTGCCATCCACGAAAAACACCGTCAGTAAATCCTCGTAATGCTTCGCCACGGTCAGCGCCGAGGGTTCGTGGCCCAATTCGGCGTACATCTTCGCCGCCGGTCCTTTGATCGCCCGGCTGTCCACGATGGGCGACACTCCGATCACGGGTTTCCCGGCAACCGCCGTGCGTATGCCGGGAACGGCGAGGATCGGATCGAGACTCACCCAGGGGTTGGAAGGACAGAAGATAATGCAATCCGCTCCCTGTATGGCTTCCAGCACATCCGGCGCCGGCTGCGCTCGTTCGATTCCTCGGAACTGAAATCCGCTTACCTTTGGCTCACAGCGCCGGGCCACGAAGTATTCCTGAAAAGGAAGTTCGCCTTCTTCGGTCGACACCAGCGTACGTACCGGATCGTCGGACATCGGCAGCACACGCACGGCAACGCCCAGGCGCTTGCAGATCCCGGCGCAGACCGCGCTCAAACGCTCGCCGCTCTGTAGCAAGCGCGTACGCTCGAGATGCAGCGCCAGGTCCCGGTCACCCAATCGAAACCACGCCGGTCCGCCCAGTTGCTCGATCGTTTCCAAGACGGTCCAGGTTTCGTCTGCGCGTCCCCAACCCGTTGTAGGATTCGCCAGACCGGCCAGCGTGTAGGTGATCGTGTCCACATCCGGGCAAATCGTCAAGCCAAAATGCTCGAAATCGTCGCCGGTGTTGACCACCACATTCAGGTTTTCGGCAGGCAGCAGCGCCGCCAACCCGTCGACGAGTTTTGCGCCGCCGACGCCGCCTGCCAGAGCCGTGATCTTCAACGCCACAGCGAGACTGCCTCCAGCGGCATCCGTTCCCTGCTTCGTCCCTGCTCCGCCGCATACCCCAGCAGGATCAACCCCTGTGGTTCCCAGGTTTTCGGCAAGTCGAGCGACCGGCGAGCCGCATCGGGTGCAAACAGTGGCGCGCACAACCAGCAGGCTCCCAGACCTTCAGCATGCGCCGCGAGCAGGATGTTCATCCCTGCCATGGCCGCACTCTGCACGGCCATCATATGTTCGGCGTTCGTTCGCGCTTCATCGGGATAGACGTCCATCGCTTCCATGGTCAAGCATACCACTACAACCACCGCCGCCGATGTAATCCGTTGGTAGGATCGAGCAGCATCCGCATCGATCGCCTCCGCAGCGTCGCCATCCGCCCGGCGCGCCGCGCACAGCGCTTGGCCCATCTCCCCGGCGAGCGCTTGCTTTTCCGATTCGCCTGAAAGGACGGCGAACCGCCAGGGCTGCCGATTGTGCGCCGACGGCGCCTGACAGGCGGCTTCGATCAAGCGCTGCACGAGTTCGACCGGAACTGTTCTATCCGTGAAACGCCGGATCGAACGCCGGCTGCGAAGCAGCGCATAGAAATCACTTTTCTCCACGATCATCCCATCGTGCTGGTGGATTCGATCTGAAGGCAGTACTTCACCCGCTCTTCACCCCGGTAATTTTCATATTTCGGCTTGCCCGTGTATTTCTCGGCCAGTCGATCGATGTGCTTCCGGGCTTCTTCGCCCGTGATCTCCCGTACGCTGCCGCGTATTTGCACGTAGCGGTAAGGGTCACGCGGATCGACGATCACGATCGCCACTTCGGGTCTGGCCGACAGATTGCGCTCTTTCACCCGGCCGCGGGCCGTATTGAAACACAGCGAATCCCCGTCCATGTCGAACCACACCGGCGTGGCCTGCGGACTGCCGTCCGGCATGGTCGTCGCCACGACGGCGAAGGCCCGCGTTTCATCACGCAGTAGATCGGAATGGGATTTCGGGATAGAAACTGACATCGTACCTCCAAACAAAACGAATCAACGATTCACATACCTATATTCTATCGGAATAAATCCTCTTCCTCCGGGCGCAAGATCTCGTCAAGCGATCCGTCTCGCAGTGGATAGGGCAGCCCGCGAACGTGAACGACAGGCCGTCCTTCATCCGCCTGCCCCATCATGATCGACGCCGCAGCGGCGAGCTCGTCCGCGAGGCCCACCTCCGTGTTCTGCAGATTCCTGTCGAACAAATCCGGCCGTCCGCGCAGATCCAACAGAGCCGGAAACCCGGCCACGCCGATGGCCGTCCCTACCGTCCCCAGACGCCAGGCTCGTCCGTGCGAGTCGATGATCAGGACGCCGACGTCGCATCCCGAAGCCTGCCGCAAACTCCGGCGGATCGCGCGGGCAGATGCATCCGGATCGACGGGGAGCGCCAGTACCCATTCCCCCGTTTCGCCGCCGACGTTGGAATGATCCAACCCGGCGTTGGCGCAGATGAAGCCCAAACGATGCTCGACGATGATCAACCCGGGCCGCATGCGCAGGATTTTTCGACTTTCGCCGAGCAGCACCTCCACCTCGCGGGCGTCCTTTCGACTCTCCCGGGCGAGTCGCTGCGCCTGCGCGGAGGGCGTCACCGATCTCAGATCCCGCAAGCGGCCTTCCGCTTTGGACACTACCTTCTGACCGATCACGATGACGTCGTTGTCCTGCAGACTGAGACCGGCACGATCCAAACCTTCCAGGATTAGAATCGCCAAATCATCACCCGGTTCGACCAAAGGGAATCCGGGTAGCGGTGTGAGGACCAGTTGTTTCATGCGGAACCATTCTATGCAACTTGGATCTTCAATTGCCCGTGATACGAAAACCCGAATTGGTCATCTTGTAACGTTTGTTGATACCCAGCAACACGGAAGTCAATCCCTCCACCACGGCCGCATTGGGAAGCGGACCGGCATCCCAACCCACCAAACCGGCGGACTTCACCAATTCGAGCACCTGTTGACGCGCCGCTTCGTTGTTTCCACACACGAGCACATCGCAAGGCACGGGACCATCCCTGCGCAGATATACGTGGGATATGTTCTGAAACGCCGTAACCACGTGGCAGGCGTCGCCTAGAATTTCCTGCGCTTCCTGCCCTGCGCTCCCGGCAGAGGGCATCTTTGCCACGTCGATATGAGCCGGATCGAGGGGCACGGTCACGTCGATCAGCACCTTGTCCTTCAATAGGTCTTTCAACGACTCAAGGGTCGGCCTGTGCGCTTTGTAGGGAACCGTAAGCACGCCGATGTCGCATCTCGAGGCCGCTTCCCCGTTCTCCCTTCCGGCGATCAATTCCTCTCCGAGACGCTCGTTCAACTCCGCAGCCACACGCTTCGCTTTGTCGGCCGTCCGCGAGCCGATGATCACGTGGTAGCCGGCTTTCGCCCAACGGAGGGCCAATCCCTGGCCTTCGTTGCCGGTTCCCCCGAATATTCCCAATGTCAAGATCAATCGATCGGTCATGCCCCCTCCTTTGTGTGATGGTATCGGCGTTCAATCCGGCGGCACGTAAGATTGGTAACGCTGCCACACGCCGGGCGACAATTCCCGCGCCCGAGCCGAAATTGCCGGCCCGTCGAGCGTGAGCAGTTCTCGATCCTTCATCAGAATTTTACCGGCGACGATCGTCGTCGTCACCATCGAATCCCGGAAACCGAAGAGGATGTGCCAGGGCAGGTTCCCCGCCGTCAACGGCGTGACGGCGTGATAGTCGACGAAGATGAGATCCGCGTGTGCCCCGGGGACGATCTGCCCGATGGGTGAATCGGTAAAGAAGACCCCCGCCAGATCGGCGTTGTTGCGAACTGCCATTTCGATGAGCACTTCACCGGACATCCTGCGGGGGTCGCGATTCCAGACCTTGTGCAGCAGGTAGGCGGTCTTCCACTCTTCCCACATGGCGTTCGAAAAACCGTCGTTCCCCAGGCCGACGCGCACGCCGGCGCGCATCAGTCCTTCGACGTCCGCGGCGCCCACACCGTTGTTCATGTTCGAGCGCGGTTGATGCGTCACCCAGGTGCCGCTTTCGGCCAGCAGCTCGATTTCGTGGGGATCGACGTGAATGGCGTGCGCGGCGATGGTCCGCTTTCCCAGGATGTCGTGCTCGTGCAGCCGCTCCACGACCCGCATCTGCGACTTCGCCAGGCTGTCCTCTTCGTCGGCTTCGTGTTCTGCGACGTGAATGTGAAATCCCGTATCCTGTGCAGCAGCATTTCGACAAGCGTCGAGGGTCTCCTCGGAAAGAGTCAGGCTGGCGTGCAATCCGAACGTGGCGGCGATTCGCCCCTCGGCGATGTTTTCATTTTTACAACGCGCGATGAAACGCCGATTTTCCTCGATGCCCGCTCGGGCTTTCTGTTCCCCGTCGCGATCCGTGACTTCGTAGCAGAGTACGGCTCGCAGCCCGGCTTCGTCAACAGCTCCGGCGATGGCATCGAGTGAACCCTCGATGGCGTTGGGTGAGGCGTGGTGATCGATGAGGGTCGTCGTGCCGTGGCGGATCGCATCCAGCAGGCAGACCTGGGCGGAGATGCGCACGTCTTCGCTGGTGAGCGATTTATCCAACGGCCACCACAGTTTCCGCAGGATTTCAGGGAAATCCCGCGGCGCTCGTCCCGGGATGGCCAGGCCGCGTGCGAAGGCGCTGTAGAAGTGGGTGTGTCCACAGATGTTGCCCGGCATCACGATTTGGCCGCGCGCATCCAGCTTTTCGACCTGTGTGCGGCGTGAAAGCAGCTCGCTATCCGGTCCCAGCTCGACGATCTTGCCGCCTTCGATCAGCAGCGCGTAGTCCTCGAGCAGCTGATTCGGTTCGTCCCAGGTAACGAGCCGTGCATTGTGGATCAACATCGCTTTATCTCGACCCATTTTCGCCATCCCAGCTTGATCGCTTGAGTCTCTTAGCGGTTCTTCGAGGTTTCGCAGATCGAGTGGCACTTTTCGACGAGCGAGGCTGCCCGACGCCGCTGGAAAGACTTACCGTCATACGACCCCCGATCTGAGGTAATAAAGATTCTAACATGCTGAAATTTTTGGAACAAGCGGTGTGTTTCTTGCCGGTTGCGGACATTCGTCCGCGACCGGTATCCGGCAGATTTGAATCTGCCTTTCTCTACCCGAAAGCGCCTCGAAGACCAACAGGCATATATCCGCCGACCATCGGCACCGGATACATATCCGGCGCCAGCGGAGGGTTATGCTGGTTGCGGACATTCGTCCGCGACCGGTATATGGCAGATTTGAATCTGCCTTTCCCCACCCGAAAGCGTCTCGAAGATCGACAGACACATATCTACCGCCAGCGGAAAGCTGCGAAATGGGGCAGCGCTAGATCACCTCGGCGCCGGCCTCCCGCTTCAAGAACCTCCCCATTCCGCGTTTGCCGTGCCATACGCCTTCATCGACGATCAACGTGCCGCGCAGGAAGACCTTCTCCGGATAGCCGGTCAATTCCCAGCCTTCGTACAGGTTGTAATCCGTGCGGTGCTGCGCGTAGGCCACGCCGTAAACAAGTTTCTTCCGTGGATCCCAGATCACTAAATCAGCATCCGAACCGGGCGCAAGCGCCCCTTTTGTGGGATAGAGCCCGAAGATCTTCGCCGCGTGCGTGCTCGTCAGGGCGACGAATTCGTTGGGCGTGATCTTTCCCGCTCCGACGCCGGTAGTCCACAAGACCGGCATACGATCTCCGACACCGGGCAGCCCGTTGGGTATCTTGGTGAAATCATCTGCACCCAGCTCCTTGCCGGGAATGGCGACGCTTTGCCCTTCGTATTCGATGGCTTTCCTTCCATTAAAGAAGAAGGGACAATGGTCGGTCCCCAGGGTCTGGATGCTGCCGTCTTCCAATCCCCCCCACAAGGCGGCGTTGTCCGCTGCGCTGCGCATCGGCGGCGAACAGATCCACTTGGCGCCGTCCTCGCGCTGCAGATCTTCCTTGGTGAAAAAGAGATACGGCGGGCAGGTCTCGGCCATCACGTGCGCGCCGCGTTCCCGTCCGTAGCGAATTTGATCCAGGCCGCCGGCGGTGTTCAGATGAACCACGTACAACGCGGCGTCCGCCTGCTCAGCCAGCGCGATTCCGCGCAGCACCGACTCCACTGCGCCCCAGGCCGGACGCGTGCGCGCGTGCCAGATCGGTTTCTTATGGCCGGCTGCCAGCGCTTCCGCGGTTAAAATCTCGATCACGTCCCCGTTCTCAGCGTGCAGCATGGACAACATGCCGTGCTCCGCCGCCACGCGCATCACCTGAAAGATTTCCCCGTCCTGAAGGCGCAAACGCCCGTTGTAGGCCGTGAACATCTTTAAAGTAGAAATACCTTCTTCAAGAAGCAGGGGGATTTCGGCCAGGATGCGCTCGTCCAACTGCGTGATGTTCATGTGAAACCCGAAATCGATGGCTGCTTTCGGGTCCGCTTTCCGCCGCCACTCAGCGACCGAGCCCCGCAGCGAGCCGTTCTCCAGCGGCACGAAGTCCATCACCGTCGTCGTCCCGCCGAAAGCAGCCGCTTTGTGGCCGGTGTAGTGATCGTCCGAAGAGACGGTGTCGAACATGGGCAGATCGAAGTGCGTGTGCGGATCGATCCCGCCCGGCATGACGAGTTTGCCGGAGGCATCGAACACCTGCGCATCCGGTGCGTCGAGATTTTCGCCGATCTCGACGATCTTCTCGCCGTCGATCAACACGTCGGAAACGTAGCTCTCGCTTTCCGTGACCAGCGTTCCCGAACGAATCAACTTCAAGCCCATGTGGATACACTCCTTGTCGTGATTCTATCGCAATCGAAACACAGGACGAATAAATTATAGACGGGAATATCGATCCGGGCGGTGATCCACAGCAGACTCCGCGCGCTCACGCAGGATGCGCCACAAGCGATCGCGTTTGTTCGATGAGGGCACACGCAGCTGCTTCATTTCCGTAGCGGTCAGAAAGCGTTCGCCCGTCGTATACAGAAACGTGAAGCGGCGCCAACGCTCGGAACGGATGGGCTGGGACAACTGCGACAATACACCGAGTTGAATCTTGAAATAAGGTTCGTCGGCACGCGGGTGGTCGCTCTCCTCACGCAGCAGCTCATGCCGCGTTACCAACTCATGCCCCAGAACCGGTGCGACGTGGTGGATCGACCATTTCAGATCGCCAAAGGCGCTCGTCAGGTAGAAGGCGATCCAATCCACGCCCACCGTTTTGGGCGCCGTCTGCACCGGAATGCGGTACCAGCCCAACAGGCGGGCGATTTCGAGATCACGAGGGTCGTTCATCACGGCAACGAGGATTAAATCGTCGGGATAGATTTCTTCCATTTTGCCCCCTATGAAAAGAACGGTGTTCTATTGTAGCACGACGACGTGTGAAAAATGAATTCTACGGATCTACGCCAACAAACCCACCTTCTGGTTGAAATCCGCGATCAGCGTATCGATCTGCGGCACCAGCTCCTGAATCTCCGTCCAGTAATCGTCATCTTCCCATTGGGCAACGATCTCTTTGTAGGTCTTCCCCTGCTGTTCCACCCAGGTGTAGTACTTCAGGTTGTGCACGCGGCGCCGGTCGGTGTAGCGCAGCTCGAGTAAATGATCCGTCGTCAGGCCGAGCATGTAGCGTTCGTATGCCACGGCGGCATCGCACTCGGAATACTCCCCGAATTCGTCATGCATCTCACGCAGGCGGCTCTGATACAGCTCCATCGAGTCAGTGAACACCGTCAGTACGACATCCTGCGGGCCGAGTTCGTAGTATTTGGCGAACTTGACCGCCATGGTCAGGTTGGCGATGCTGGAAAAACCGAGTAAATCGAGCTGCGCCACGAGCTTGTCCGGGACGCCTCGATCCACGAGGTACTTCCTGCCCTCTTCTTCGTTGAAAAGACGCGCCAGATTGACGATCACGTTATCGTCCAGGTCGATCACCATGTCCGTGTTCTTCACGTCGTGAATCCAGGGCACGTGCTTGTCGCCGATGCCTTCGATGCGGTGGGCGCCGAAGCCGTTTTCCAACAGCGTCGGGCACTGCAGCGCTTCGCCGGCCGCGACCTTGCTGTCCGGGAATAGCTGCTTCAAGTAATCGCCGCAGGCGATCGTACCCGCCGAGCCCGTGGTCAGCACGACGCCGCGGTAGCGATCCTTCGAACCGAGTTCCCGCTCCAGGACTTCCTGCATGGCGTGCCCGGTGATCTCGTAATGCCACAGGTAGTTGCCGAACTCCTCGAACTGGTTGAAGATCACCAGATCCTCGCCGGACTGGCGCAGCTCCCAGCATTTATCGAAGATTTCCTTGACGTTCGATTCGCTCCCCGGCGTCTTGATCACTTCGCCGGCCACACTGGCCAACCAGTCGAAACGCTCCTTGCTCATGCCTTCCGGCAGGATGGCCACGGACTCACATGCCAACAGCGTCGAATCATAGGCCCCACCGCGGCAGTAATTCCCGGTCGAAGGCCAGACGGCCTTCTGCGTCGTGGGATCGAACTGCCCCGTCACCAGCCGCGGCACCAGGCAGCCGAAGGCCGCGCCGACTTTGTGCGCGCCGGTCGGGAACCATTTACCCACCAGGGCGATGATGCGTGCATCGACCCCCGTCAGGCTTTTGGGCAGTTCCAGCGTGTTCACACCGTCGAATCCGCCGCCCTTCGGCTGCGGATCGTTCTTCCAGGTGATGCGGAACAGATTCTGTGGGACGATGTCCCACAAGCCGATACCCTTCAATTCCTTCTTGATCCGCTCGGGCATCAAGTCCGGATTCTTCATCATGGCGAACGTGGGAATGACGATGTTGCGCTCCCGTGCACGTTCGATCGTTCTCGCCAGGCTTTCTTCATGAACCGTTAGATCGATCATGTCCTCGACTTCTCCTTTTACCGGCTACTTCTCACCCTCGTCCGGAGCCTGGCGTACGATGTACAGCGGGCGGTCACGCGCCTCGTCGTACAAACGCCCCAGGTATTCCCCGATGATGCCCAGTGAAATCAACTGTACGCCGCCCAGAAAGAGCACGGCGATCAAGGTCGTAGCCTGGCCGAAAAAAGCCTGGTTTCCCGCCAGGCGCAGCGCGATCACGACGGGAATCGCCAGCGCGCTCACACCGGCACAAACGAATCCAATGTAAGTCGCCAATTGAAGCGGGAAGTAGGAGAAACTGGTGATGGCGTTGATCGCCAGGCGGAACATCTTGCTGAAGGGATACTTGGTCTCTCCCGCAAAACGAGCGGCACGTTCGTAGGGCACGCCGATCTGGCGGAAACCGACCCAGACGGTCATGCCCCGCGGGAAACGGTGCTTCTCGCGCATGCGGTTCAGGGTATTCACGACTTTGCGGTCCAGCAAACGGAAATCGCCGGCGTCGAGGGGCAGATTAACGTCGGTGATGCGGTTGATCAGGCGGTAGAAAATCGAAGCGGTCAATTTTTTAAACAGGGTCTCGCCCTGCCGGCGTTCCCGCACGGCGTAGACGACCTCGTATCCCTGGCGCCATTTGTCGATCAAGTCGGGGATCACTTCCGGCGGATCCTGCAGGTCGGCGTCCATCACGATCACCGCCGCCCCCCGGCTGTAATCCAAACCGGCGGTCAGCGCGATCTGATGGCCGAAATTGCGGGCGAAGATCACCGGGCGCACGTGCGCGTCCTCTTCGGCCAGGGATTGCATCACTTCCGTGGAGCCGTCCGTGCTGCCGTCATCCACGAGTACGAGCTCCCAGGCCGCGCCCAACGAATCCATCGCCTTGTGCACGCGCTGATAGAGCTCGGGCAGGGATTCGACTTCGTTGTACACAGGCACTGCGATCGTGTAGGTCACAGACTCCCCGCTTTTCGTCACGCGCCCCTCTCCTTCCCTACGCGGCATCCAAAACCCGCCTTAATTCTCCAAGATCGGGTTGAATGACCACGGGTTCGCCTGCAGCCTGCATGGCTGCGGGAATGTCCTTCAGACCGTTGCCTGTGTTGAGTACCACGATGCGGTCCCGGGAATCGACCAAACCCTGCGCCACGGCTTGCACCAAACCGGCGTACGCCGTCGCTCCGGCGGGTTCGGCGAACACACCCGCCTGGCGGGCGAGATCGCGCATTGCAGCCAGAATGGCCTCGTCCGGCACGGCGACAAACGCTCCACCGGTCTGCGTGGCGGCGCGCAGGGCGCGCAGGCCGTCGCGCGGCAGATCCACCGAGATGCTGTCCGCCAGAGTGTCGGCTTTTACGGGCTCGATGGATTCCGTGCCCCGTTTGAAAGCGTTGAAGATCGCCGCCGATCCCCGGGATTGCACTCCGAAAATGCGGGGAATCTCTTCCACCCAGCCCAAAGAAAGCAAATCCTTGAAACCCTTGTGCAATCCCGAAATGATGTTGCCGTCACCGACGGAGACGAAGACCGCATCCGGCGGCTGCCAAACCTGCGCATCCATCGATCCATTCACGATCGTAAGTTGTTCACAGATCTCGAAAGCCGCGGTCTTCTTGCCTTCCGCCGTGAACGGATTGTAACCCGTATTGCGGCAGTACCAATCGAAGGCTTTCGAAGCCTCCAGGCTGAGGTCGAAGGCCTCGTCGTACGTGCCGTCGACGAGAATCACGCGGGCGCCAAAAATCAGTAACTGCGCCACTTTGGCCTTGGGGGCGTTCTTCGGCGCGAGAATCACCGCCGGCATGCCGACCGCCGCCGCCATGCCCGCCAACGCCGCACCGGCGTTGCCCGT
Source organism: Anaerolineales bacterium (assembly GCA_037382465.1). Lineage (NCBI taxonomy): Bacteria > Bacillati > Chloroflexota > Anaerolineae > Anaerolineales > Anaerolineales bacterium. The sequence goes on from JARRPX010000032.1 coordinate 25,526, forward strand.
CGAAGCGGTGATCACGACATCTGCGCCGATGGCTTCCGCCCGCGCAATGACCACGGCGCTGGCCCGGTCTTTAAATGAAGCGGTGGGGTTGCGTCCGTCGTCTTTCAGCCACAGATCGTGCAAATCAAGCTGCTCTGCCAGGCGCCGAGGTCGAAAAAGCGGGGTCCAGCCAGCCGCACGCAGCGGTGTGCCGGTGTGATCCGGATCACCGACCGGCAGCAGCGGCAAATAACGCCAGAACGATTCGTCGCGCGATGCCATGATCTTGGCGGGATTCGTCGCCTCACGGATGGCCGTTTCGTCGAGCAGGACGTCCAGATTGCCGCCGTCCTGCGGACAGGTGTAGGTGACCTCGCCTTCAGCATATTCCTGGCCACAAATCGAACAGCGGTAGCCTCGAAAGCCGCCCAAGTTACTCTCCCTGAGATTCGGGTGTGGAAAATGCCACACCCAGCGCTGCTGGCGGACGCACGCGCAGCAAGCGCCGCAGTCGCGGTTGAACGCGGCGCGGCATGATCAGCACCAATCGCTCGGTCACGTCGCTGCCCACCAGAAGCAGGACGACGATCATCAGCAGCCACGGTGTTGCGTTGAAAGCCACGACGGACACCTCCGGAAAACGGCGCTGCAGCGCGGCCGCCAGCGCCTTGCTGGCGCCGAAGAGCAGCGAACCGACCGCCCCGCGTATGGGGGACCAGCCGCCGAAGATCACGATCGCCAGGGCGATCCAGCCCAGTCCGCGCGTGTGGCCTTCGCTCCATCCCAACTTGATATCGAGTGAGTACGCCGCGCCGGCAATGCCGACCAGTCCGCCGCCAATCATGGCGTACACGTAGCGCAGGCGGTTGACGTCGACGCCGCGCGCGAAACCGGATTCCGGCCGTTCGCCGGCACTGCGCAAACGCAAACCCGGCTGCGTGCGGAACAGCCACCACCACGTCACACCGATCAGCAAGAAGGCGAAGTAAACTACCGGATCGTGATCGAAGAAAATCGGGCCGAGGATGGGAATGTCCTTGAGGAATGGAATTCCCAGGTGGTGTACACTTTCGCCGGGGATACGGGTGTAATTCTGCCCCAGGAAAGCACTCAATTCATCCCCGAGCAGCGTGAGCACGAAACCCACCGCGAATTGATCCTTGCGCAGACGGATCGATCCGAAGGCGATGATCCAGGCGAAAAACGCCCCCACGAGTGCCGCGGCGAGAAAACCTACCCACACGCTCCCGCTGAGCAAGCCCGCCACGAAGCCCGTCATGGCTGAAAGCAGCATGGTGCCGTCGAGCGAGAGATTGACCACGCCCACCCGCTCGCCGATGGTCTCGCCGCACACGGCGATGATCAACGGCGTGGACTGCAGCACGATGGAAGACAGAATCCGAACCAGCTCGGTGTCATTCATCTTCTTCCACCTCGAGCGTTTTCTGGGAAGGAAGTTTCAGTGAACGGGTGCCGGAAAACAAGAGCACGAACAAGACCATCACGCCGGTGAGAATGCCTCCCAGGGAGGAATGCAGCTGGGTACGCAGCTGCAGGGTGATGGATCCGTTGAGAACGGCGGAGAAAAAGTAGGCGATGAAAGGCGTGAGCAGGATGCGCGTGGCGCTGAGCATAACGACCAACAGCGCAAGGTATCCGATACCGCCCGAAATGCTTTGTCGTAAACTATCGAACCAGCTCAAAACCCGAACCGAGCCGCCCAATCCTGCAAAAGCGCCGCAGATCATCATGGCCAGGATCGTCTCACGCTCGCTCGATACCCCCAGGATGAAAGCCGAGCGGGGATTCTTGCCCAGCGCTTTCAGCCGCAGCCCCCACTTGGTTCCACGCAGCACGAAATAGATCAATGCGATCACGACCAGGGTCATGATCACGGATAACGGGCTGAGTCGTGAATCCCGATACAGCGGCAGCAGGGCTTTCGCTTGAAACGGATCGGTGCCCCGGAACGTCCCGCCTTCCGGCGGCTGCCAGGGGCCTGAAATCAAGTAATTGGTAAATATGATGGCGAGATTATTCAGCGCCAGGCCGCCAAAAATCTCGTGCACTTTCCCGCGCGTCTTGAGCAGCGCTGTGATGCCCGCCCACAACGCACCCGCCGCCATGGCGAGCGACAACTCGAGGATCAAGAGTATCGGCCGGGGCGCATCGATCCGCAACGCTACCCAGCTCGCAGCGACTGCGCCCATGATGATCTGGCCTTCCACGCCGATGTTCCACAATCCGGCGGTAAAGGTCAGGATCAGTCCGGCGGAAGCGAGCGCCAAAGGCACCCAGAAGGCCGTGACGCTCAACACTTTGGTCGAATCCCCAAAGGCGCCCAAAAGCATGGCCCCGAAGCCGTCCATCGGGGAGACGCCAAAGAGGAGCAGGAGCAGACTCGTCACGAGCAACGAGGCAATAATGGCAATCGATACGACGATCCAATTGGGGAGATGCCATCGAATCCGGCGCATCACTCTCCCCCGATCAAATAGCCGAGTTCGTCCGCCGTGGTCTCGTCCGCCTTCACGATACGCGACATCGCACCTCCTGAAAACGCAACAATGCGATCGCTGCGTTCGACCAGTTCGTCCAGATCGGCGGATATGAAGAGAACCGCCGTGCCCGTTTCGACGCGCTGGTATAGAAGCTGCCAGATCCAATCCGCTGAACGGACGTCGAGGCCGCGCGTGGGATGTTCCATCAACAGCAGCTTCAAATCATCCCGCAGCATGGCAAACAGCGAGCGTTGTTGATTGCCGCCGGACAGCGTTTCCACAAACGAGTTCACCTGTCCCACAACTTCGTAGCGTTGAATGCGCGCCTCGGTCTCCCGTTCATAATGGCGCCAGTCGATCAAGAATCCGGGCATGGGATTGGACAAGGCGATGTGCTCCATTAAACTCAAGCCGGCGATGAGCCCCTCCTCCAACCTTCCGGCCGGAAGATATGCCACACCGGCTTGCAGCATTTTTCGATAGGGCCAGCGAGTTACGTCTCGTTGATCGAAAATGATCCTGCCGGCGGAGACGGGCATCAACCCCGCACAGGCCTGCAGGATCAATCGCTGGCCGCTGCCTTCCAGTCCCGCTAAACCAAACACCTCGCCATCACGGATGTTCAGGTCGACGTTCCCGACTTGAAGGCGATCGCCTTCGACTTCGACGTTCTGCAGCTGCAGGAGGGCACTCCCATCGCGTGCGTACGATATACGCGAGCGGCGGGGCGGCAGTTCTTCGAACATCATTTCCACTAACTTTTGAGTCGGACAGGGAATGTCCGCCGAGCCGATCAGTTTGCCCCTGCGAAGTACAAAAACGTGGTCGCACAATTCCTGGATGTCGGACAGCTTGTGCGAAACCAGGATGACCGTTTTGATTTCCTCTTCGGCCAGGCGGCGCAGCGAAGCGAAAAGACTCTCCTTCTGCTCGGCGCTGATGCCGGTCGTCGGCTCATCGAGAATCAGAATTTCGGCGCCGAGTGCAAGAAGCCGCAGCATTTCAAGCTGCTGCCGTTCACCCAGAGAAAGGCTGTCGATGTAAGCATCGAAGTCGACGTGAAAGCCCATTCGATCCGCATTCTGGCACAGTTCATCTTCCGCGCGGGTATAATCCAGAACGACTCGTCGATCCCATCCCAACAGGTAATTCTCGATCACGCGCATGGCCGGAACGTCGAGTGGATCCTGATAGATCATGCCGATTCCCTGCAGAAGCGCATCCGAAGGAGATGAAAAGGCAACCTGTGTCGAATTTAATATGATGCGTCCATCGTCCGGGGGATGATAGCCTGATAATACTTTCATCAACGTGGACTTACCGGCACCGTTCTCTCCCAGCAGACCATAGATCTTGCCGGGTTGAAGCGTAAGGCTGATACCGTCGTTCGCCTTCACGTCTCCGAAATATTTGCGGATGCCTTCTAAAATGACTTCCATTTCCTGTCCCAATACGACGCTTTCCCGATTTTACTAGAGGAGAGCGACTTTCGAGTCGCTCTCCTCAGAAACTTCGCCATCCGCCAGATAAAGCGTGCCGTCCTGTAGATTCAGCGGGCCCTTCCACATGACGATGTCACCCGAAGCCATTCCGGCGATGAAATTATCCAGATTGGCCTTCATCTCGGCTGTCAAACCAGGTCCATCCACCCACCCGACGGGAGATTTATCTTTGTCGTTCAGATCCTGCCAGTAGGGGGGATTCCAGTCCCAGCTTTGAACCCAGGTACCGTCGATCACCGCCTGCGCGGTGGAAAGATACGAGGGACCCCAGTTGAAGTACGGTACGCCCAGGCAGATCTCCGGTTTTTCGTCGCAAGCGCCCTTGTAGTCATAAGGGATTGCCCAGACCCGCTCGCCTTGATCGGCGCGCTGGCCGGCGACGACGATGGCTTCCGTGGTGTCGATGCCGCTGAGGACCACGTCCACACCGCTGTCGAAGAATCCCGTCGTGACTTCCGTCGGATCCAGGGTCACGCCGGGGATGTTGAACCAGAATCCGATCCAGGTGACCGTGAATTCGAGGTCAGACGCGCTCATGCCCCGGTAATTCTCGTAGCAGTAGCGCGCGCCGAGATACGCCGAAGACGCCAGACGGCGGGTCTCGAAATTGATCAGGGGGCCTAGATAGGCGATCTTGCCCGAGTCCGTGGCGAGAGCGGCAGCGCAGCCGGCGATGGCTTTCATCGGCGGCATTTGCCCCATGAAATTGCCTTCGTTGGGCGGCGCGACTCCGGCATCCTGGCCTTCCGCCCAGGCATCGTCACCGGAGACACTGATGAAGGTTACATCGGGATATTTCTCCGCCGCACCCACGGTGTCCTCTTCGAACTCGTCCGAGGTGGTGAAGACCAATTGGGCGCCCTGGGCGACCATGTCGTCCACCACGCCTTCCAGCGTGGCTTCCGGTTTATCTGCCGGGTTGAGGCTTTCGAAGACGATCATGCGCGCACCGGGAAGATTCTGCTCTACATATAGCCCGCCTTCGTAATGCGCCTGGCTCCAACCGTGGTCGTTCTTGGGTCCGACCAGGATCACGCCGAAGACGAATTCCTTGGGAGCTTCCTCGGTGGCGCTAGCGCATGCCGCCAGAGCCAGTGAAAAGATAACGATCAACGCAATGAATTTCCACACTTTCGAAGTGTCCATGAAATCTCCTCCTGGATACAGTACGATCGAACAGACCATTTGAACGAGGGTTCGAATTGCTTTACGCTACCATCACCTCCCTTCGGCACCCAGATCGTAATTCGTTTATCCCAATCCGATGTGCGTTCCCGTTTGACCGGACAACGCTCGCTCGATGTTCTCCGGACTGGTAATGATGGCATCCGTGCCACCATGCTCGAGGAAATAGATGATCGACTTAATCTTGGGTTCCATACTTCCTTTGGCGAAATGCCCTTCGGCAAGGTACTTTTTCGCCTCATCGATGGTCATACGATCCAACCAACGTTGATCCGGTTTGCGGTAGTTCAAGGCAACCTTTTCCACGGAAGTGGATATCAACAGCAGATCGGCATGGATGTCGATGGCCAGCATCGCTGAAGCGAAATCCTTATCGATGACCGCCTCCACGCCGATCAGGTCGCCCGATTCCGTCTCGATGACCGGGATGCCGCCGCCGCCCACACCAATGATGACGAAGCCGGCATCGATCAGCGTTTGTATCGCATCACATTGTAATATCTTCTGGGGATACGGGGAGGGAACCACGCGCCGCCAGCCACGACCCGCATCTTCGACGATCGACCAGCCTTCCTTCTCGCTGCGCACGTGTGCCGTCTCGTGATCCATGAAAGAGCCGATGGGCTTCGTCGGATTTTGGAAGGCCGGATCTTCCGAGTCCACGAGGACTTCCGTCACTACCGTGGCCGCTCGTTTATCCATCCCGCGTCGGCGAAATTCATTATACAGCGCGATCTGGAACATGTATCCGATCGCGCCCTGCGTGTCCGCGCCGCAGTAATCCAGGGGAACGGGATGCAGCTCGTGCAAGGACAGCTCCGAACGGCGCTGGATGAATCCGACTTGCGGTCCGTTGCCGTGGGTGATCACGATTTCCCATCCCGATTCGATCATTCCTGCGATGTGGGTGACGGTTTCGGAAACAGCCGCAAGCTGGTCAGGCACCGTCTTGTGCTGTTTATCTTTGATCAGCGAGTTGCCACCCACTGCCAGAACAGCAACCATCTTGTCATCTTTGTTTGACATTTGGCCCTTTCCCACTAGCGCATGGTCAGCGCCATCACCGCCTTCTGGGCGTGCAGCCGGTTCTCGGCCTGGTCAAAAACGACACTCTGCGGCCCGTCGATGACGCCGTCGGTCACCTCGATGTTACGATCTGCCGGCAGGGGATGCATGTAGATCGCATCCGATTTGGCGAGACTCAATTTCTCCTCGTCCGTGATCCAACCCTGATACTTATCCTGCAGTCGCTTGCCCTGATCCGCATCGATCGTTGTCATCAGCGGACCCCACGATTTGGCGTAGACGATGTCTGCGTCCTTGAAGCCCTTTTTCATGTCGTCGACGATTTCGAAACCGGTCCCGTTAGCCTTCGCCAGCGCCTGGGCTTCCTGCACGATTTCGGGCATGAGTTCGAATTCGGGTGGATGAGCGAGTACGACGTCCAATCCAAAGCGGGGCATTTGTAAAATCAGCGACTGCGGAACGGATATAGGCTTTAGATAGGAGGCCGCATAGGCCCAGGAAACCACCATTTTCTTGCCGCGCAGCATATGCCCCTTCTTCTCGTAGATGGTCATCAAATCGGCGAGGCATTGGTGTGGGTGGTAAAGGTCGCACTGCATGTTGAGCACCGGTACGCGGGAGGCCTGCGCCACGTCGTTGATGTAGTGGTTGCCGACCTGCCAGTCAACGTGGCGAATGGCGATACCATCGAAGTAGCGCCCAAATATCGCCCCCATTTCCTTTTCCGTATCGCCGTGCGAGATCTGAGTCGTACGCGATTCGATGAACGCCGCATGTCCCCCCAGCTGCGCCATGCCGGCTTCGAACGAACCTCGTGTGCGCGTGCTGCTGAAGAAGAACAGCATCGCCAGCACTTTGTCGCGCAGATAGGCATGCGGTTCGCCCAAGGCCCGTTTTCGTTTCAGATCGAAAGCGACCTCGAGCACCGTCTCGACCTCTTCGCGACTGAAATCCAAATCCCCGATCAGGTCACGACCTCGAAGATCCGTTTGCATCGATCGACCCTCCTGCTTAAGTATCTGCCGGGATCGGCAGCCGGGAGAATGCGCCGACTGCCGTCATCTTTTCATTACTCCATCGCACCCAGGACGAGGGCCAACAACGCCATGCGCATGACGACACCGTTATAGGCCTCCGGCCAATAGCGCGCGTGCCGCGTGTCGTCGACCTCTTGCAGCAGTTCGTCCATTCTCGGTAAGGAGTGCAAAACGATCGAATCGGGTTTGGCTTTACGCATCAAGGCCTTCGTCACCTGGTAATTCGCCGGTGTACGGCCCACGTCGCCCTCACGCTCGTCCCGGCTCTTGGTGTAGTCCGGTTGAACGACGGGCTCCATGTAGATCACATCGGCGTCGGCGATCACCTCTTCGATGTGCTTCGCTTCACGATAATTCAGGCTGAGATCGTCCAGCTCGGCCTTGAATTCCTTGGTCAACGACATCTCGGGCGGGGAGATGTAGGTCGCTTCGATGTCGAACTGCGACATGGCGTAGCTCATGGAATGCATCGTGCGCATGCGCATGTCACCCACGAGGATGAAGTGCAGTCCGTCCAGCCGTCCCTTTTCTTTCCAAATGGTGTACAGGTCGGTCAAAACCTGCGTGGGATGCTCGCCCCAGCCGTCGCCGGCGTTGATCACGGGGACGCTCGCCCAGCGCGCCGCTTCCGCGGGCGCGCCTTGTTGGAAATGGCGCATCACGATCACATCGCCGTAATATTCCAACATGTGAACGGTATCCTTGATCGATTCCTGGTAGAAGTCGCCGGCGCGCGTCATCTTTGCATCGGAGAATCCGGTCACACTCCCACCCAGGCGCAGCATCGCCGCTTCGTGCGCCAAACGTGTGCGCGTGCTGGGCTGGTAGAAAGCCGTGACGAGTATTTTCTCGGCCAGGAGGTCGGATTTCTTGCGGTCCCGGGCGAATGGGGCGAGTCGATCGCACACATCGAACACCTGAAAATATTCATTACGTTCGAAACCCTTTAATGAAAGAATGTCCCGGCCAGCGAAACTGCGCATCATGCCACCTCCATAGTTAGATCGATCTCGAAGCAATCACGCTTCGTCCCTTGCTTGTAGGCTCGACGATCCAGACAACTCCCTCACCCACCCACGCGCCGGACGACGTGGAACTTGAACACGCCGGGCAGGGAATAGGTGAATGAGTGGTCGATCGCCTTTCCGTCTTTGGTGTACAGCCAGGCCTCCAGCACGAGCAGAACTTCCTTTCGGCTGATCTGCAGCCGGCGGGCGATGTCCGCCGGAGCGGAAATTGCCGTGATTGCGGTGCGCGAATGTCCCAGCAGCCATTCCCCACGCTTTAAAAAGATGTCGAGCACAGAACCCTGGAAATCGTCGCCGAGTACATCTTTCGGCAGGATGCTCCGCGGCACAATATCAATGAGATAACTGACCGGCCGGTTGCCGGTCTTTAGCACTCTCGATACTTCCACGACCGAATCCGCGTCGCCGATGCCAAAACGTTCCTTCTCGATTTCGGTCGGATTGCGTTCCTGGATCTCCAATCCGGACATCTCGATTTCCAGGTCGATGCGAGATGCCAGCGTAGCCACACTCTCCAGCACCTCCAGACCCGTGTCAATAACGGGAGGCAGATGGGAAACGTAGGTGCCGATTCCTTGCCGCCTGATGACCCGGCCGCGCTCTTCGAATGTGCGAATCGCTTCGCGCAGCGTCGCTCGAGAAACTCCGAGCTTCTTGGCCAGCTTTGGTTCAGAAGGAAGAAATGTACCTGGTTCCATCTTCGCCAGCATATCCCCAAGTGCGTCCGCCGTTTTTTGATACAACGGACGGCGATCCGACTTTCGCCGGCGAGTACCCTTCTTGGTTCGCTCTTTTTTCTGCCCCCTGCCTGACTTCCCAGTCTTGGATGCCATAGAAAATCCTATCCCGCCCCTTCGATGACGACCGGAATCAACTCGAATTTATTCACGTCCACCAGGCCCATGTCGGAGATACGCAGTTCGGGAATCACGACCAGGGCCAACAGACTGAGCTGCATGTTGGGGTTGTTCAAACTGCAGCCGCAGGTTTTGAACGCCCGCAGCACATTGGCCGCCTTTTCGGCTACGATTTCAGCTCGCTCGTCCGACATCAAACCCGCGATAGGCAGCTCGATCAGGGCGATCACCTCATGGTTGCACACGACGATCTGGCCGCCGCCGACGCGCGCCAATTCGTTCGCCGCCGTGGCCATGTCGGCTTCGTCCGTGCCGACGACGAGCATGTGATGCGAATCATGCGCTACCGTCGAACCGATGGCGCATGGCTTATCGAAGCCAAAACCCTGCACCAGTCCGACCTGCACCTCTCCCGTGCCGCGATGGCGCTCGACGAGCGCCACCTTGGCGAGATCGTTCTTAATATCGACCGGAATCTCGCCATCTTTTGCCCTGACTTCGAGAATGAGATGCCGGGTGGGCGCCTGATTCTCGACCACGCCGATCACGTTTGCAACGACCTTCCCATCTCGCGGAGAGGTAACTCGAAAATCCTGCGCTTCCAGCCGCCGTCCGAGAACGACCGAAGACTTGACCTCCTGCGGATACGGGAAAGCAGGCAGATCGACGGTCAATTCGCCATCCGCAGCCAAAGGCGTTCCCCTGGCTATGACCTGGTCGACCTGCATGGATGCGAGGTCACTCACGAGCAGAATATCGGCGTAGCGGCCGGGCGCAATCTGGCCGACGTCCGTGGCGACACCGAAATGCTCCGCCGTGTTCAGCGTGGCCATCTGGATCGCAGTCATCGGCTCCAGGCCCCGTTCGATGGCACGGCGCACGACGCGATCCATGTGCCCTTCCTGGACCAGCGTCTCGGAATGGCTGTCGTCTGTAACGAGCAGGAAATGGCGCGGATTTAGTCCTTTTTCGAGGATGGCGGGCACCTGCGCCGCCACGTCGTGCCAACCCGATCCGTAGCGCAGCATGGCCTTCATTCCCTGGCGTACACGGGCGACGGCGTCTTCGAGGCGCGTTCCCTCGTGATCGTCCTGCGCGCCGCCGGCGGCATACCCATGAAACGGAAGGCCGAGATCGGGTGAAGCGTAGTGTCCGCCGATGACCTTTCCTGCAAGACGCGTCACGGCCATTTCGTCGTGCATTTGCTTGTCGCTGAGGAAGACCCCGGGGAAATTCATCATTTCACCCAGGCCGATAATCCCCGGCCATTGCATCGCCTCGGCCACTTCGTCCGGTCCGATCTCTGCACCCGGTGTCTCCAACCCCGGCGCAGAGGGCACGCAGGATGGCATCTGCACCCAGACGTGGATGGGCTGTACGGCCGCCTCATCAACCATCAAACGCACGCCCTTCAACCCGAATACGTTGGCGATTTCATGCGGATCGACGAACATCCCCGTGGTTCCGTGTGGGATCACCGCGCGTACGAATTCGGTCACGGTCACCATGCCGGATTCCACGTGCATGTGCCCATCCAACAACCCCGGTACGAGAAAGCGCCCTTCGGCGTCGATGATTTCCGTGTCCGGCCCGATGGTGTGACTTGCGTCGGATCCGACGTACGCAATGCGCTCTCCGCGAACGGCCACGTCTGTGTTTTCCAGAATCTCACCCGACTGCACGCAGACCCAGCGACCGTTTCGGACCACGAGATCGGCTTTTTCGCGTCCCATGGCGACGTCGACCAGTCCGCGTGTCATCTCGCTCCACCTTTGTGCGTCCACGGCGTTCTCCTTGTTGGTACTCGAATGACTCAAGCGCCGTTTGCCAGGCGCTGGGCTGCACGGTTGTGCCGTTCGATCAGCGTTTCGATCTCCACCGGCAGCAGCTTCCCATCATACACGACTGGTTTCCCATGTACGTAGTTGAAATCGACCGGGACGGAGGCGCAAAGAACGGCGGCCGCCACGGGATCGTGCAGTGCGCCGGCGAATTCCACGCGCTCCAGATCGATGGCCACGAAATCGGCACACTTTCCGGATTCCAGCGAACCGACGTCGCTTCTCCCGAGTACCTTCGCACCGCCGATGGTGGCCAACTCGAGTGCTTGGCGTGCAGTCAGCAGATGTTTGGACCCGTCGATTTCAGGCGCAGCCGCCGAACCGACGCGGGAGAGCAAAAATGCCTGTCGGGCTTCAGCCAGCAAGTGCGAGCTGTCGTTGCTGGCCGAACCATCCACACCCAGGCCCACGGCGACGCCGGCAGAAAGGTAGCGCAGGACCGGCGCGATCCCGGAGGCCAGGCGCATGTTCGAAGACGGACAGTGGGCTACACCGATCTGCGAGCTGGCCATCCGCTCGACTTCGTCGGGATTGATGTGCACCGCATGGGCGAACCAGACGTCATCCCCGGACCAATCCAGTGCTTCGGCGTACGCCAGCGGCCGGTGTCCGAATTCGTCCAGGCAGAATCGCTCTTCGTCCAGCGTCTCGGCCAGATGCGTGTGCAGACGCACGCCGTAGGAACGGGCGATGCCGGCCGCATCACGCATGAGATCCGCGGTTACCGAAAAGGGCGAGCACGGTGCGACGACGATCTGCAGCATGGATCCCGGTTCCGCATCATGATAAGTCTCGATCAGACGCCGGGTGTCCTCCATGATGGCGTGCTCATCTTCCACCACGCTGTCGGGCGGCAGGCCTCCTTTGGATTCCCCGAGGCTCATCGAGCCGCGTGAAGCGTGCAGCCGCATGCCCATCTGTCGAGCGGCTTCGATCTCGTCGTCGAGGCGACATCCGTTGGGATAGATGTAGAGGTGATCCGAAGCCGTGGTGCAGCCGGAAAGCGCCAGCTCCGCCATCGCCAATTGGGTCGAGATGCGAATGTCCTCCGGCGTCAAACCGGCCCAAATCGGATAAAGCGTCTTGAGCCATTGGAAAAGATCCACATCCTGTGCGGCGGGGATCGCGCGTGTAAGGGTTTGATAGAAGTGGTGGTGGGTGTTGATCAAACCGGGAAGGACGAGATGGCCGTGCAGGTCGAGCACTTCATCCGCTTCCTGCGTGAAGGCCGCGCTCGGTCCGACATCTTCGATCCAGCCGTCGCGAATGAAGATGGCGCCTTGAGGAATCTCGCGCCGCTGGTCATCCATGGTCACGAGTACTGCGGCGTTTCTCACGAGCAGCGTTGCCATGCAACCTCCTCAATCCCGACACATCGAGTCTAACATTCTTAGTGCATTGGGTCAATTGTCAGACAATCAAAATAGGACACAGGAATTTCAACGAGAACCAAGGAACACTCGCGCCGTAATCCTGTCGAAAAAGAAAACGCCGCTCGAGATCGGCGGCGTTGGATTAACTACTTACCGCGATCAGGCGGCGCTTCGTTGCGCGGAACGCAGCGTGTTGTGCAGTAATCCGGCAATGGTCATGGGGCCCACACCGCCCGGCACGGGGGTGATCGCGCCGGCGACCTCTTTGGCTTCGTCGAACGCCACGTCCCCGACGAGGCGGTAGCCGCGCTTCGCACTGGGGTCATCCACGCGGTTGACGCCCACATCGATCACATAAGCACCTTTTTTGATCCAATCGCCCCTGATCATCTCTGGACGTCCGATCGCCGCAATGAGTACGTCCGCCCGCCGGCATACGTCGGGCAAATTCTGCGTGCGGGAATGGCAGATGGTAACCGTGGCGTTTTCTTTCACCAGCAGCAGCGCTGCCGGCATGCCCACGATGTTCGAACGGCCGACGACCACGGCCTCGGCGCCCTCCAGCTTCGCCCCCGATTTCTTTAGCAGTGTGATGCAGCCGGCCGGCGTACAGGGAACGAACAAGGGCTCACGTCCTTTCTGCGCCAGGCGGCCGATGTTGATCGGATGAAAACCATCCACGTCCTTCTCGATGCTGATGGCCCGCAGTATCGCTTCCTCATCCAACCCTGCCGGAAGCGGCAACTGCACCAAGATACCGTGCACTTCGGGATTGGCATTCAAATCCGTGACCAACTTCTCGACTTCCTCCTGCGACACGTCTGCGGGTAACGTATACCCAAAGGATTCGATGCCCAATTCCTCACAAGCCTTTCGTTTCATGCGCACGTAGGTTTGTGAGGCAGGGTCCTCTCCCACGATCACCGTCGCCAAACCGGGCCTGGTCGCCCCCGAGGCGACAAGATCATTTACGCCTTCAGCGACCTCCTGGCGTAACGCAGCTGCGATTGCCCTACCGTCTATGATCTTTGCTGTCATTTTATTCTCCCATTTCGGTCTTGAATTGCGCGATGCGCGATTTCGATTTCACATCGGAAAGGCTCCTGCGCGGGAACCTTTCGTCGGTCAGCAACAATGAGATTATGCCCCAAGCCTGCCGGGACTTCAAGAACAGAGTTCCAGACCCAACCTGACACCTTTCCTGATCCGTTCCGGAGCGAAGTCCCCTCTGAATGCGACATGCGATTACGGCCCAGGATAGGAATCTAAGGCTTCCAACACACAGGGCTTCGGACAGCCAGACGGCATCATCAAGATCGACCGGTTTTATTTCGTTTTCGAGGGATCTGCCGGATCGTAAGCGGGCTACGGTACCGGACGCCAGCTGGCGTCGAAATCGTAGGCCGGATCGGTCGTGATCTCCGCATAACCGCTACAGCTGGACGAGATCAACGCGATGTTGTGATTGGTGCCATCCGGCCACGTTTCGAACACAATCCAATTCCCATCGGGAGACCACTGCGGTTCCGCCATCGGCGCACCGCTCAACTTTCCTTCGACGCAGATGCGTGAATCTACGAAACCTAGGTCTTCGTAGCGTGCGGCGACGAGATAGGGCGGAGAATCCGGATTACGCCGTACAAACAGGAGAAATTGGCCGTCCTTGGACCAATCGGGGCTGGAATCATCTTTATACTCCCCGCGGCTGAATACACGCGCCTCACCGCCGGTAGCCGGGACGAACCAAATCGAACTTTCTCCTCCGCGTTCGGATTTAAACATGATCTCCTCACCCGTAGGAGACCAGGTCGGTTGGTAGTTGTATCCCAGATCATGGTTCACGTTCAATAAATCCCCGCTGCCGAGTTCGGTGACGTAGATCTGAGCCCGACCGTCTCGAAGGGACGTGAAAGCGATTCGCTTTCCGTCCGGCGACCAGGCAGGATCGAAATTTCCTGCAGGACCCAGCAGCAGCGGCTCCGGTGTGCCGACGTTTCCCGACACATCGAGGCTAATTAGCCAGATATTCGATCCAGGGTAGTCGTCTCGGTTCTTCAAGCAGGGGGTGATGAAAGCCAGCCGCATGCCGCTCGGATCCCAGGCCGGCTGGCAAGCCCCCTCCTCGAGATCGGTCAATTGGTGTTCGTCCGTTCCATCGAGGTTGATTAAATAGATTTGTGGTATGCCCGACTTGTCGGAGGCGTAGGCGATTTGCCCGACTCCACCGCCTGTTGGTGTGGCTGTCAGCAAGGCGGTCTCGGTCTCTGCAACGCGGGTAGCGTCCGCGCCGGACAACGAGCCCGTCTCTTCGACGGTTGGTGATGGCTCCAAAGACGCGACAGTCTCGCCACTTTCATCCGTCTGCGAGGGGTCGATCACCGTGCCCAGCGCGTTCGTGACCACGGGCTGCGTTCCATTTCCATTGAACAACTCGCCAAAGTTGGCGCCCATGTAGAGCATACCCGCGGCGATGATCACGGCCACAGAACCGAGCAGGATCGTTATCGGCAAGCGGCTGGGTTTCTCCCGTGTGGTGCGCAGGGAGTTCAACGTGTCATCCATGAGTCGCGACGTATCCGAATTGCGAACGGTGTCTTCAATACGCTGGAACGGCCGTACCACCGTGGCCTGGTTTGCCGTTCCCGATCCGCTGAGTGCGGATGCGAACGCGGCCACCGATTGATATCGATTTCGAGGCTTTACCTCCAACGCTTTTTCGATAACCCTGGCGACGGAAGGGGTGATATTGGGATTGATCTTCCGGATCGGCGTCAGATTCGAGTGCCCCATCGCCCGCTCGATGGCGTCCTCGGGAATGGTCGCCGTCAACGCAGCATACAACGTCGCCCCTAGAGAATAAACATCCGTGCGTGGATCTGTTCCACCCGTGCCGTATTGTTCGGGCGGGGAAAATCCGGGCGTCATCGCCTTGGCGCCCGTCGTCGTGGCGCCTCCCTTTTCGAAGAACTTGGCCAAGCCGAAATCGACCAGGATCGCTTTTCCGTTGGGCATGATCTTGATGTTGCCGGGCTTGATATCTCGATGCAGAATCGGTGGTTCTTGGCAGTGCAGATAGGAGAGCGCGTCGCTGATCTCGAGAAACCAGGGCAGCGCCTCTTTTTCCGATATGGGACCGTCCTTCTCGAGCCGTTCGCGGATATCGACCCCCTGGATGAAATCCATAACCAGGTACTGGCCTTCGCCTTCGATCACAAAGTGATCCGACACGCGAGGTAAATTGGGATGTCGGAGCCGGGCGAGGATTTGAGCTTCTCGTTCGAATTGCCGTTCGAATTCTTCGGTCGTGAATAGATTCTCTTTTACGGCGACTTCGACGCCCAAATTCAGATCAAAGGCTTTATAGACGGCACCCATTCCCCCTTGTCCAAGAACGCCGTCGATTCGATAACGACTTCGTAGTAATGATCCAATTTCGAGGGCCATGTAGATCTCAATTATTTCTCAAAATAAATATACATATTCCAAAGCTTCAAGCGTATTGTAGCCGATGGTGAAAGTTTTGACTACCGAGTATCGCCCAGAATCGGGTTTTGTAAAGAGATTGGAAGGTCGAACTCCGTAATGAACTGCCCGATCCGATTTCCGCAGGGGGACAAGCGTGAGCTCATCGAGCTGCTTCGAGGTCCAGGAACGCTCGAATGAGGTTCGGCAGTTCGCCTGCGTTCAACTGCCAACTCGCCTATTCGTACCGGACTTGGCAGAAACAGCAGCCGCAGGTAAAGTTATAGCCCGGACGTATATGCGTATTGGGGCGCGTGGAAAGCATGAGTTGGATGAGACGCTTTGGGGCCCACAGTCGAGTGACGATGCTTTACACGAGCGCGATCGCATCGGTCGCGTTGTTTATTTCTGCATGTGCTACCCTGGCTTCGATCCAATCCAAATCGAATAACATGTCGGTGAACGATGTGCAAAATACTACACCCAATGCACCGAACACGGTGACCTCCACGAGCGAACCAACCCAAACCCCCTCGCCGACATCAACCGCGACACCGCAGCCCAGCGGCACGCCTTCAGCGGTTGCTTTCTGGGACGGGCCGATCGTCATCGGGGAATCCGTCGCCGGCCGCCCGATCGAAGTTTATCGCTTCGGAAACGGACCCAGGAAGCTGTTGATCATCGGGGGCATTCACGGGGGTTACGAGTACAACACGATCGCACTCACGGAACAATTGATCGCGCTTGTGCGAGGCCGCCCCGAGTGGATCCCGGATGATGCTACCTTGTTCATACTTCGCTCCTTGAATCCGGATGGGGAAGCCCGCGCACAAGGCATTCATGGGCGCACGAACGAAAACGGAGTCGATTTGAACCGTAACTTTCCGGCGCAGTGGAAGCTGGAATGGCCCATCGATGGCTGCTGGCGCTACCTTCCCGTTACCGGCGGCCCATATCCGGCCTCCGAACCGGAAACCCTGGCGTTGATGCAGTTCCTCATCGACGAGAAAATCTTCGCGCTGATCAACTACCACAGCGCGGCGTTGGGAATCTTTCCCGGCGGCCAGCCGCCCGATGCAGCATCGATCAGTCTGGCGGAAGCTGTTGCAGCGGTGAGCGATTACCCCTACCCACCCGTCGACACGGGATGCCTGTTCACGGGCCAATTGATTGATTGGGCGTCGATGCAAGGCATCGCCGCGATCGACATCGAACTTGCCAATCACCGCGACTCCGACTTGAAAGTCAACCTTGAAATCCTGCACGTCTTCCTCCACTGGCAACCCTGAGTCCTCCCAATCTGGATGCGTCCCGGCAGCAGCAAACCACGAATCCCGTATGAAAAGTGACGGGCCTGCCGGCCTGGCGTGACGTCCTCCACCAGGACGCTCACCCCCGAATGTCTATGCTGAAGGAGATCCGTTTCAGACCTCAATCCGCTGACGTCAGTGGAACCACTGGGTTATAATTCTTAAAGACGTCGATTGCACTCGACGATCAAATGAATAACTTGTTTCATTGTTGAAACAGGGATTAAGAAAGGAAGAAGCAGCGTGATATCGGTAACAAAGGTCGCCAAAGAAAAAATCTTGGAAACGATGAAAGCAGAGGGCGGCGAAGGCATGTCCCTTCGACTTGCCGTTGACGGCAGAGGTCCCTTTGGATTTCATTATACGTTGGGGCTCGTGCCGCCGGAAGACCGCAAGCCGGACGATTCCGTCGTCGATCTCGATGATCTGCAAGTGTTGATCGATGCAGACAGCGCACCGAAATTGCAGGACTCGACGTTGGATTTCGTCGAGGACAACCTTCGCGGCGGCTTCAAGATCGACAACCCCAACCCGCTGTGGACAGATCCGCTGGCGCAGTCCGTTCAAGACGTGATCGACAACAAGGTCAATCCAGGCATCGCCGCGCACGGAGGTTTCGTGATTCTCCTGGACGTAAAAGATTCGACCGCCTACATTCAATTCGGCGGCGGCTGCCAGGGATGCCGGATGGTCGATGCGACGCTCAAGGGAGGAGTCGAAGCGACGATCCTCGAAGAGATTCCGCAGATCAAGCAAGTGCTGGACACGACGGATCACGCCGAAGGAAAGAATCCCTACTATCAGGGCTAATTCGGCATCCACAGGAACCATGTTAAAAGGAAAAACGCCCGAGGGAAAACATTCCTTCGGGCGTTTTGATGCCTCACGAGATGTTTACGGGCTTACTGCGCCATGCCCGAATTGACCGTTGAGCAGCTCCGGCCGCTCCTTGATCTTGGGCCACAGTTCCTTCACGAAGTATTTCGGACCACGCCAGCGGAAGTCCGCCCACAACCGCGGGGGTTGAAGGTAGCGCGAGATGAGATACATCACAGCGCGCATCGACTGGCATTCATCGTCACTCAAGGCCTCACCGTTCGCATAACGTTCGATGAGTTCTAAACCTCGATCCCCTTTATACTCGTTGTGCACGATACCCTCCTCTACCGCTGCAAATACTTCTTCGCGCTTTCGCATACCTACCCATTCAGCGGAGCTTCTTGGCGTTGTTGCGCATGCGGGAAAGTGCCTGGGATTCGATTTGTCGAACACGCTCGCGCGTGATCCCCATGCGATCGCCCACCTGCTGAAGCGCATAGGTTTGACCGTCTTGCAGACCATAACGCAGCATGATCACCTTGGCTTCGCGCGGTGATAAATCCTCCAACACTTCACGCACACGGTCGTAAATCAGACTTGTCTCAGCGGCTTCTTCGGGAGATTCCGCATCATCATCGGGCAGCATGTCACCCAGAAGTCGGCCGTCCTCATCATCTTGAGGTGTCTCGAGTGAGAGTGGATGCTGCGCGATCTTGATCGTGTCGCGAACCTCTTCCGGCGTCCTGTTCAAATTTTGCGCCAGTTCTTCAACCGTAGGTTCCCGGCCCAAATCCTGCGCGAGTTCGTGCCTGGCATAGTTGAGCCGATTGATCTCGGTCTTTTTATGAACGGGAAGACGAATCGTGCGGGCATGGTTGTCGATCGTGCGGGTGATCGCCTGGCGAATCCACCAGGTGGCGTAGGTGCTGAAACGAGTACCCCGGTCGGGATCGTACTTCTTCGTCGCACGGATCAGCCCGATGATGCCTTCCTGCACGAGGTCGATAAAAGGCATTCCACGCGACCGATATTTCTTGGCCACACTGACGACGAGGCGTGTGTTCGCCATGAGCAATCGCTCGCGAGCCGCCGAACCGGCTTCGATGATGGCATTCAATTCCTCTTTTCGCTTTTGACTGACATTCCCCTGCAGCAGTTCCTTGCGCGCCCTGCGTGCACGCTGCAGGCTGCGCGTCAGGGATACTTCTTCCTCCGCCGTGAGCAGCGGCGTCTGCGTGATGTCGTCCAGATAGGTTCGCCGCAAATCCTCGATATCGATCAAGGCGGGAAAATTCTTCATCACATCTATGTCCTTCTCATCCTGTAAATCCGAAGAAAGATCCTCATCATCCGGACTTTCTTCGAAATTAAGATCATTTTCAACCAATGTAACTTCTTCTGCTTCACTTCTCATAGTTTACTCTCATTTCTCTAGAGAAATTTACGCTGAGCCAACGGATTTACCCAAAAAACCCCTAACTAGCTCGATATTATCATGTATTATGGATAAAGTATATTAAATTTATATTAATTTAACATATTCCCCATATTAAATAGTCCGAAGTGAAAACGAAGGGGGAAGCGTCACAGGGCAGCATGTCCCACGCAGCAGACTTTCTTACCGATCGGACGACGTTTACCCGGGGCGTTCACAGCGTGCAGATTGAAACCGAGGAACAGGCAAAGCCAAGCGGAAACGAGTGATTTCGTTTGGCTTCAGGTCACTTTGCTGGATGGCCTAACGGATTGAAAGGTAGGATCCCCCTAGACGTCCAGGTTGCGCACCTCGCGCGCGTGGGTTTGAATGAAACGCCGCCGCGGCGGTACTGCGGAACCCATCAACATGTCAAAAGTGCGATCCGCAACCGCTGCGTCCTCGATCGAAACCTGTAGCAGTGTCCGATTCGAAGGATCCATGGTCGTCTCCCAGAGCTGATTCGGGTTCATCTCGCCAAGACCCTTATAGCGCTGTAGAGACGCCGACTTGGATTTGGCGCCCAATTCCTTCATCATCTTTTCGCGCTGCGCTTCGGTATAGGCATACTGGACCGTTTTCTTGTGGCCGATACGATACAACGGAGGCTGCGCAATGAAGAGGTGACCCTCATCAATCAGTTCCGACATGTAGCGGAAGAAAAACGTGAGCAGCAGCGTACGAATATGCGAGCCATCCACGTCCGCATCGGTCATGATGATCACGCGGCCGTAGCGCAACCCGGAAAGATCGAAACTCTCTCCGATGCTGGTACCCAGAGCCGAGATCAACGCCTTGACTTCGTTGTTGGAAAGGATTTTATCCAGCCGGGCGCGCTCGGTGTTGAGGATCTTGCCGCGCAGCGGAAGAATGGCCTGGAAGTGGCGGTCGCGACCTTGCTTGGCGGAACCGCCCGCCGAGTCGCCCTCGACGATGTACAACTCGCATTTGTTCGGATCGCGTTCCGAGCAGTCGGCAAGTTTTCCTGGAAGGGTGAGACTCTCCAGGGCGCTCTTGCGAATGACCAGATCGCGCGCTTTACGCGCCGCATCTCTGGCCCGGGCCGAGGTGAGGCACTTCTGAACGATCGCTTTCGCGGCTCTGGGATTCTCTTCCAGGAAAGCGGTGAACGCTTCACCGAGCACCTGCTGCACCTGGGTTTGAACCTCGGCGTTCATCAATTTCACCTTCGTCTGGCTTTCGAACTGGGGATCCGGATGTTTGATGCTCACGATAGCCGTGAGACCTTCCCGGGTGTCGTCGCCGGAAAAGTTTTGATCCGTGTCTTTGAGCAGGCCGTTTTTCCGCGCATAATCGTTGATCGTGCGCGTGATTGCCGCACGCAATCCGGTGAGATGCGTGCCGCCGTCCACCGTGTTGATCGTATTTGCGAAGGAATAAACCGACTCCGCATAGGCATCGGTATACTGCAGCGCAACGTCGATCACCGTGTCCTCGATTTCCTTCTCGACGTGCACGATGGGATGCAGCGTGCTGCGGTTTCGATTGAGGTAGCGCACGAAGGAGGTGATCCCACCCTCGAAATAGAAGGTCATCCGCCGGTCGCTGCGCTCGTCGACCAGGTTGATCGTTACACCGCGCGTGACGAACGCCATTTCGCGGAAACGCTGGAGCAGGGTTTCGAAACGATATTGGGGATCGCCCTTGAAGATTTCACGGTCGTATCGAAAATGCACTTTCGTCCCGTGAGCGTTTTTCGGGGCGTTCCCGATGACTTCCACGGGACCGGTCGGTGCGCCCCGTTCGTAACGTTGAGCGTGGACCTTACCGTCCAACTTGACTTCGACCTCACACCATTCCGAAAGGGCGTTCACAGCCGACACCCCTACACCGTGCAGGCCGCCCGAAACCTTGTAGATCCCGCCGCCGAATTTCGCCCCCGAGTGGAGGACGGTCATCACGATTTCCAGGGCCGGTTTTTTCTTCTGCGGATGGATATCCACAGGGATCCCGCGTCCATCGTCCTCGACGGTCACGCTGCTGTCTTCATGCAGATAGACGTCGATATTTTCGCACACACCGGCGAGCGCTTCGTCGATCGAATTGTCCACCACCTCGTACACCAGGTGATGCAGCGCTTTGATGTCCGTACCACCGACGTACATCCCCGGCCTGCGTCGAACAGCTTCCAGGCCTTCGAGGACCTGGATGTCTTTCGCCGCATAACTGCTGACTTCTTGCTTACGCTTGGTCACTATCTACTCCTCTTGCGAACACCGCTGGTCTGATCGAGGCACGAGGCGCTGCACGTTGTCCCTGAAGCTACTCTGAAGCGCGTCCGGCACCATCTGCGGTCGAAAGGCCGTCCAGGGACGAGGCCATCAACGCCGCCAGCCACTCCCGGCGTTCCTGGTAAAAAACATAGCTGGCTGCGAGGAACGTCGCGGCCACGAAGGCATGCCCGAAAACCGCCAGTGCCATCAACCAGGATTCATTCTCGGGCAGACTCCAGACATAGCGTCGAGCCGCCAGAGTTACCCCGCAGACCAAAAAAAGGAAAAGTACGGTGCTTACGAAGTTCATGCGCACAAAATACACGCTCTCCAACATGGAACGCAGCAAGCCAAATCCTTTGAGCACAATCCCGTGGATGGAAAAAAACAGGTAGATCGCAAGCCACGAGCTGATGCTCAAATAACTGATCATGAGCGTTATGCCGAGAATCTCACCAATTTGTCCACCGAAAACGAAACCTGCGAAAGCGATCAGTAACGACGTGATCAATGCAAACAGCAGGGCGGCTATGAAGGCACCCAATCCGAGAACGAGTGAACGTCCCCAGGTCACCCAATTCGAGCCAACTTCAGAATCCGGCACGACCTGGCTGGCCACCTTCCGGTGGAAAAAAACGCCGAAATACATACCGGCAATCAAGCAGGCAACCCAGATCAAGAGCGCGGCGCCAGCATTATCGACGGTAACCACCGCTGGTTTTCCGATGGGCGTTTCCATCGGAAACAGGGAGGCCATCAGACTTGGAATGCCCGGTGAAAGACTGCCCAGACCCACCAACAGATTGAAAGGCAGCCCCAATGGAAACACACTCAACCCACTCAGAATGTTTAGCCCATGGCTGATCTCATCGAAATTCAGTGCTGCATCGTCAGCGCTCGTAAAATCAGCCGCCGAAGCGTCGATCAAAGCCAGATCTTGAGGGATCAATGGTTCGATCGAAACGTGCGGACCGAACCATAGAAATAAGTCCAGCAGCAGAATGGGAAGAATCAATTGTGGTTTTGCGGCCACCCGATCGAAACCCGTAACAATGGCCGAAAACACGCCAATCGGTCTCGATTGTGGGTCAATCACGGGACTGTTCACGAAACCGGATTCTACCATACAACCCCGTATCGCGCCGTATTGCAAAGGCGCGTTTGCGAGGAGAAATCAACGATTCACCACCTGTTGGACGACGCTGCCCCTTGCCCCGATTGACCGGCCTGCACGACTCCATTAGAATGATTGCACGGGAGCATTGGTTGCCGAAAACAATCGTTTTGTTGACGGATTTTGGAACGCAGGACGCATACGTCGGCATCATGAAAGGCGTCATCGCCGGGATCGATGCGCAAGCGCGCATGATCGATCTTTCGCACAACATTCCACCCGGCGACATCCATCGTGCCGCGTTTGAATTGTGGCGAGCTGTCAACTACTTTCCCAAGGACAGCATCTATCTCACCGTCGTAGACCCCGGCGTGGGGACGACGCGGCGGTCCATCGCAGTCAGGTGGTCCAGCTTCGCCGCCGTCGGCCCGGATAACGGCGTCTTCTCCTATCTCTACGTTCACGAAAATCCACTCGCCGCCGTTGAACTGACGAACACCGCTTATCATCTCAATCCCACCAGTCAGACTTTCCACGGTCGGGATATTTTCGCTCCCGTCGCGGCGCATCTCTCCAGCGGCGTGCGATTCAAAGACGTAGGCAAACCGATCGAGCATCCCATCCGTTTCCCCATGCCGTTACTCCAGGTCGAACGAGGACCGACGATTCGCGGCGCGATCATGCACGCCGATCGCTTCGGAAATCTCATCACCAGCATCGGCTTTCTGAAGCACGAGGGTAAAACGCTCACTTTCGATCCCTGGCTGCCCGAGTTGCCCAGCATCACTTTTAAAGGAGAGCCGCACGTCTATCTGAAGAATCATTATCCGCTTCCGATCCATTCGACGTTCATGGAAGTCCCGGAGGGACGCCCCGTGGCCTACATCGGCAGCTCGGGCCTGTTGGAAATCGCCATCAACGCCGGAAACGCAGCCGATACGTTGAAACTATCTCCCGAACAGCGAGTATTACTCCACTGAGAGGAGCGTCATGCCCAGTTTTCTAATCGAAGGCCGTCATCCGCTTCAAGGCGAGGTAACCCCTTCCGGCAACAAGAACGCCGCGCTTCCCCTGTTGACCGCGTGCCTGCTCACCGACGAAGCCGTCACACTGCACAACGTGCCCTCCATCGGCGACGTGAGTACCATGCGTCTGCTTTTGGAGAGCCTGGGGCTTAAGATCGAACTGCTCGGCCCCAATTCCTGGAGACTTCAGGCCCAACAAGTGCGCCTTGCCGATTTGGATCCGGATCTCTGCCGCAGCATCCGCGCCTCCATCTTGCTGGCCGGTCCGATGTTGGCCCGAACAAGAAGCATCGACATGCCGCCACCGGGTGGAGATGTGATCGGAAGGCGGAGAGTCGATACCCATTTGCTGGCCCTGCAAGCGCTTGGTGCAGAAGTCGAATATCAGGACAGGGAGATCAAACTCTCCACTCCCGGCAGGTTACAGGGCACCGAAGTCTTGTTGGACGAAGCGAGCGTGACCGCAACGGAAAACACGATCATGGCCGCCGTCACCGCAGCAGGCAACACAGTCGTTCGCAACGCAGCCTCCGAACCACACGTACAGGACCTGTGTAATTTCCTCAATACGCTCGGCGCGAAGATCGAGAACATCGGGTCGAACACCCTGCTGATCCACGGAGTCGATCGATTGCACGGCGGTGAATTTACCATCGGCCCTGATTACCTCGAGGTCGCCAGTTTCATCGGCGCGGCGATCGTGACCGGTGGAGAGGTGACCATCCGGAAAGCCGCCCCACAGCATTTGAGCATGGCGCGCCTCGTGCTGGGACGTCTCGGAGTCCATTGGGACGTCGTTGGCGAAGACATCTTCGTGCCGGCCGAACAAGATCTGACCATCGAGCAAGACGTGGGCGGGAAAATCCCCCAAATCAACGTCATGCCCTGGCCGGCCTTCCCGACAGACCTGATGAGCGTCGCCATCGTCATCGCCTCGCAGTCCAACGGAACCGTGCTCTTCCACGATTGGATGTTCGAGACGCGCATGTTCTTCACCGACAAATTGGTCTCCATGGGGGCACGCATCATCCTTTGCGACCCCCATCGCTGCATCGTGCAAGGCCCGAGTCCCCTCGTTGGCGAAACGCTGGAGAGCCCCGACATCCGCGCCGGACTGGCGCTTACCCTCGCCGCGCTCGCTGCCAAGGGCACTTCGCACATTCGCAACATCAGTCAGATCGAACGGGGATACGAACGGATCGACGATAAACTGCGTTCCCTGGGCGGCCACATTCACCGCCTGGAGGACTGATTCACAGCATCAGGACTTCACGCTTCGACTGCGGGTTTGTTTTCGTCGATTCGCAAAGGGGCGTTGAGCTGCTCATCCGGATGGCTCAACTCATCTGGGTGAGCGAATCGGCACGGATGACTTCCTCCGCCAAACTGCGGTAGGCGTCTGCAACGGAACTGCGAGGTCTGTAGGCAAGCACGGACTTCCTCGCCGCCGGCGCAGCCATGACCGCTTCATCGACATCGATCACCGTTTGAAAGACTCTCTCCTGAAAGACCGCGCGCAATTCCGTCACCACCAGCCGGGAATGCTCCGAATCACGCCGGAACATGGTTGGCAAGAGGCCGAGCAAATCCAGGTCCGGATGCACCCGTTTCTGCACCAGCCATACCGTCTCCAACAGCGCCCGGATGCCGCGCATCGCCAGGTATTGACAACCCACGGGAACCAGGAGTTCGTCTGCGGCCACCAGGCCGTTGACGGTCAACAAACCCAGGCTGGGAGGGGTATCGATAAGCACGAAATCCACTGCGTCGGATTTATCCCCGATCGCCTGGCGCAGTCGCTGTGTGGAATGCTTGAAGCGGGTCAGCGAATAATCCGCCGCAGCCAGGTCGACACCCGCCGGTACGAGCCACAGCCGCTCTTCTATCGGCTGAACGACCCGCTCCAGGGTCACATCGTCGTCCATCAACAATGCGTAGGTCGAGGTCTTGAGTTGATAGGGATCGACTCCGAAACTGGCCGTCAATCCGGCCTGCGGATCGATGTCGATCAACAGCACGCGTCGATCACGCTCGGCCAGCGCCGCGCCCAGATTGATGACGGTGGTCGTCTTTCCGACGCCGCCTTTCTGATTCGCCACCACGATCACGCGCCCCATGGGCGTGAGTATAGTGCACCCATGTCGACCAAGCAATACGAGCGCCAAGGATAGGACCCGGCCGCTCCACGATGATTACACTGCCAATTGACCACGAACGGCCCATACGGTATAATCCTCCGGCGCTGTTAACGCAGCTCGATATGACATTTATTGGATGTTTGGATAGGATCAAATGCCAAAGCGAACGTATCAACCGAAAAAACGCCGCCGGTTACGGGTTCACGGATTCCGCAGTCGAATGAAGACACGCGGTGGTCGTGATGTTCTCAAAGCACGACGCCAGAAAGGCCGGCACCGTCTTTCCGTCCGGATGAATCAGCACGTTAAAAAGGTCAACTGGAAAGCTTAGCCAAGCGATCATACGAGAGACGGTTGCCTACCCGACAGATAAGCTATTCAGACCAGATGGATGAACCGGAAACATCGGCTCAAAAGTACGTCCGATTTCAAGCGGGTGCGGCGTAATGGGAAATCTTATGCCCACCCGCTCGTTATTCTGCTCGCCTGCTCGAACGATCGTGCAGTGATCCGTTTCGGCGTGCAGGCCGGCAAAGCGGTGGGAAATGCCGTACGACGCAATCGTGCCAAGCGTAAGCTGCGCAGTGCAATTCAGAAGTACCTGCCCGGCCTTCAACGTGGATGGGACGCGATCTTCATCGCCCGTCCTCCGCTGAACGAAGCGGACTGGACCGCGGTCCACACTGCGGTGAGAGAATTACTTACCCGAGCGGGAATGTTGGTGGATAATGATGGACAGTGAATATAGGAAAGTAACCGGAACAGAACACGAACCAGACCTTACCGAAATTCCGTTCACCCTGCGGAATCTGCCTAGCTTGTCCGCACTCGCCCTCATTCGCCTTTACCAGAATACGTTTGCCCGGTTGATCCCCGTCGAGGTATGCCGCTTTCAACCGACCTGCTCGCATTATGGGTACCAGGCGATCGTCAAATACGGGCTGTTCAAGGGCGGTTGGATGGCGATCCGCCGCATCATGCGCTGCAATCCTCTTAACCCGGGTGGATTTGACCCGGTGCCATAGGTGTTCAATGTCGAAACTCTTTCGTAAAAAACTCTACGTTGCAACCATTCTCAGCCTGCTGCTCATCGCTCCGCTTCTGTTAACGGGTTGCAGTGGAAGCGTTTTCGCGGCGTCCAGCTGGCCCGGTCTGACGATCGAAGGATCGACGTTCTACGTCGCCTATGGGCCTGCCGTATATGCCATCGACGTGGAGAGCGGAAATGAACTCTGGCGCTTCCCTGCTGAACCGGACCGCACGCTCAGCTTCTACGCGCCTCCTGCGGTGACCGACGGCAGTTTGGTGATTGTCGGCGGCTACGACAATGGAGTATATGCACTCGACGCGGAAACGGGCTCCTCTTCATGGGCTTCCGCATTCCAAGACGCCAAAGACCGCATCATCGGATCTCCGCTGATCGTGGGCAATTTGGTGCTGGTGCCGTCGGCAGACGGCCGGTTATACGCCCTCGATGTTGATTCCGGCGAACCGGTCTGGGATGAGCCGTTCCAGGCGTCCGAAGACCCGGGACCGCTCTGGTCGTCCCCGATCGTCGATGAGCAGACCATCTACCTCGCATCTCTCGACCATCATGTCTACGCCATCGATCTTTCCAGCGGGAAAGAAATATGGCGGACGGTGGACCTCGGCGGTGCGATTTCCGACTCGCCGACGCTCAGCGACGGCCTGATCCTGGTGGGAACCTTCGGCGAATCACTGGTCGCCATTGACACGATGGACGGATCGGTTCAATGGACGTATGAGACCGCCGGCTGGGTTTGGAGCAGCCCCGTGGTTTTCGACGGCGTTGCCTACTTTGGCGATACCACAGGCATCGCCTACGCCGTCGAAGCTGAAAATGGCAACGAACTTTGGCAGAAGACGATCGACGGTTCCATCGGGGCTTCCCCTGCCGTCGACGAGAACGGTGTTTACTTCGTCACCGAAACCGGAGTCGTACACGCAGCCGACCCGTCCTCCGGTGGTGCAGTCTGGCCGAACGATACCACTCTCGAAGGAAAATTACTTTCCGACCCCGTCTTGTACAACGGCCAACTGTTCCTCGGAGCGATCGCACCAGAGTGTATGGTTTACGCCGTCGATATCGATTCCGGCAGGTCGGGATGCTTCTTCTCACCTGAGGAACAATAGGGATACGCCAACAATGTGGAATTCACTCATTTTAATGCCGATGATCAACGCCCTGCTGCTCATCTATCAATTATTGGGCACCGGGCCGAACACCTTCGGGTGGGCCATTATTATTTTCACCGTCCTCGTACGTTTGATTACGCTGCCGTTCACCTATCAATCGATGAAGAGTTCCATGATCATGCAAGAACTGCAGGGATCGAAAAAATGGAAGAAGCTCCAGGAAAAATACAAGGACGACAGACAGAAGCTTGCTGAAGAGCAGATGAAGCTCTACCAGGAAAAAGGTTACAACCCGTTCAGCGGATGTCTGCCTACCCTGCTCAACCTGCCGATCATCCTTGGGCTGTACCAGGCGATCATCCGCACGATGGCGGCGACACCCGTTCAATTGCTCGATCTTTCCAAACTGATCTATCCGTTCACGCCGACCTCTTTGATTCCGCTGAACAGCACCTTTTTCTACATGAACCTGGGACAGCCGGAGCGCCTGGTCCTTCCCTTCCTCAACGGGGTTAGCTTCCTGCAGGGTGGGATCCCATTGCTGGCAATCGTGGTTGCAGTTACGTCGTACTTTCAATCCAAGCTGACGACTCCCACAACCAGTACGGATCAGCAAAGCAGCGGGATGATGCAGATGATGACCATATATATGCCGCTCATCATGGGCTACCTGGCCTTCACATTTTCTTCGGGCCTTGCGATCTACCTGGTCGTCTCCAATATTTTGGGGATCATCCAGGGTGTCGTCATTCGCAGATTACGCGAGAATGCCGCGGCGGGATGATCCTGTCGTTGGTTTGTTACGCCATAAGGACAGATGATGTCAGAGATGAGAACCAGCCTTGAAGTCATCGCTCCCAACGTTGAAGAAGCAATTGCCCGAGGGGCAAACGAACTTGGCCTGCCTCCTGAAGCTTTCGACGTCGAGGTCATCGACGAAGGCG
>JARRPX010000033.1:0-13984 GCA_037382465.1 Anaerolineales bacterium
TCGACCTCATCCAGTTGCAGCACCGAACAGCGGCCGGGCCGGAAGAGCTCGCCCAGGTCGAGGTGTTCGAAATCGTCGAAGATCGCGGCACCCTTGATCACGCTTTCCAGGCGCCAGATGAGCGCCTCGGCCGTGCCGGCGTAGCGATCGTCCGGCGCTTCGTCTTCGCTATCGCCGCCCTCGCCCAACTGGCGCAGGCGGATCTGCAGCTCGGCCACCGTCCAGCGGTCGGGTTTGCCCTTCTCCTGCAGGCTGTCCCGCGTGACGTCGCGGTGGGCGCGGCGCAGCAGGTACTCCATGCGCTCGCTCAGATTCGGAAGCAGATAACTCAGATCGCCGATGGTCAGGCCGGCGGTGCGCACTTTCACGTCGCCGGGGCGGAAGACGCGCACGTCGGGGGAATAGTCGGCTTCGACGAAGGCCTCGTGGCCCATCATCTCGGCCAGCGTGCCGTACTCGCCGTGCGGGTCGACGATCAAGA
Source organism: Anaerolineales bacterium (assembly GCA_037382465.1). NCBI lineage: Bacteria > Bacillati > Chloroflexota > Anaerolineae > Anaerolineales > Anaerolineales bacterium. The sequence continues at coordinate 482 of JARRPX010000033.1, forward strand.
CCGCGGCGCGGTTGTTGGGCTTCATCAATTCTTCCAGCAGCACCGCCGCCAGGTAGCTCTTGCCCGCGCCGGTGTTGGCGATGATCGCCATGTGCGTGCTGGTCACGGCGCGCAGATCGAGCGCCAGGGGCACGCGGCCGCGCTCGCGGCTGAGCAGCGAACCGATGTGCGCCGCACCCTGTTCGCCTGCGGTCGCCTTGGAGAGCACAGAGGCCAGCAGGTCATCCGGCGCCAGATACAGCGGCCGGCCGGCGCGCGGCGGGATGCGCGGGTTGATGAAGTCGCCCAGCCGCTCGTCGTAGTAGCCGATCACCGCCGCCGTTAATTCAAAACGCTCGTGGCTCGTGCCGCCGTAACCGAACACGGCCGCCACGTCGTTGGGGTCGATTTCGGGCGCGGCGAGGAAGCCGTCCGGGTAGAGGCGCAGCGGGGCGCGGGCGGTCACGCGGCTGAGCACCTGGCGTTCCTGGCCGTCGATCTCGGCGCGATGCAGCACGAACTCGCCCACCTTGAGGACGTCTTCTCGGTCGGGCGAGACGAAGGTGAACTCGTGCTGCGTCTCGCCGGGTCCTTTGGTCAGGCCGATGGGGCGCTCGGCGTTCATCGTTCGCCTCCCAGCGGCGCCACGGCCGCTTTCCACTGCACGTCGTCCTCCAGCAGCGCCAGCATCGCCGCCTGCTCGGGCAGCAGCGCCGCCAGGCGTGCGAGGACGTTCAGGATCAGGGGCAGCACGTGCGGCGATTCGCTGGCCAACAATCCCGGAGCGTAGGCCAGGCGCAGGGCTTCGCCCTCGAGATGGAAGGCGCGGATATCCTCGTCCGGCATGCGCTCCACCAGGGCGTCCGTGTCGGCCGCCAATTCCGGCATCCCCTGCCGGATTGTTCCGTCGCTCTCGATCGATCCGACGGCGGCGATGCCGATCAACGTGGCCTTCTCGCGCAGGTAGTCCGGGGCGAAGACCTGCAGGTCCTCCTGCGGCGAGAGGCGCGGCCCCAGACGCCCGAACTCGGGGTTGAAGAGGCGCGTGTCGTAGACCAGCCCGACCAGGGCGCGATCGTCATCCAGACGGATGCGCACGAAGGAGCCGAAGGCGTAGTCCTCCCGCGCCGGCGGGTTCTCGACCTCGTCGCGCTGGTAGACCTGGCAGACGTAGTCGTTGTGGGCGTTGGATTGGATGATTTTTCCGACGATCATCGAATCACCTTTCTGGGTGTCAGCGCCGGCCGCGCTTGCTGCGCGCCTTGCGGGCGTAGCGCAGGGGTAAATCCTGGCGGCGGCTGAAATCCTGAAACAATCGGTAGAAACGCTGGCGGTCCTGCGCGCCGAGCACGGCCAGCACGTCGGCGGTTTCCAGCGCGTAGGGGTAGCCGGTGCCCACCACGCACTCGCCGCGCACCAGATCGAAGAGGCGCTCGTGCAAACCGGCTTCGAAGATCCAGCGCGGGAATTCGAGCCGCGCCGGCGGGCCGTCGCCGGTGGTCTTCAAATAAGCGAAACATACTTTTTCGTAGTACGCGTTGCCTTCCAGATTATCGTTCCGGGCGCAGACGAAGACCTGGCTGCGGTCGCCCCAGGCCATGTCCTCGCGCAGCAGCGCGGCGTCGCTCAGGCGACCGGCGGGCGTAAGGCCGCCCAGATGACCGAGCATGTCGACCAGATCGCGCGCGGAGGAGTTGTCCACGTAACCGACGAGCGGAATCTCCGTCTCCTGCGAGGCGTCGAGCAGGGCTTCCACCGCCTCGACGTAGGCCTGCTGGCGTTCGGGCTGCATCAACCCGGCGAATGAGACGATCAGCGAACCGTCGAAGAAGCACAGCGGCGCCGGCTCCTCGCCGGCCTTGCGGCGCATGTACTCGACGATGGCCTCGACTTCCAGGTGAAAGCGGCGGTAGTTGACGCTCCAGCCCGGGAAGCCGCCGGATTCGTCCTCGTCGCCCAGTTCGTCGGCGGTCAGCACCTCCACGGTCACGTCCTTTACGTAGTCGGTTTCGGCCCGGTGCGGGTTCTCGAACCAGCCCACCTGGACCACGGCGGCGGGAATGGAGAAGTCGCCGGAAGGGGTGATCTGCGATCCGTCGACGGCGAAGGTCGGTGCGTCCTGCAGGACTTCCATGGCCCATGCGCGCGCCGCCTGGTGATTCGGCCAGCTTTGGCCGAAGGGCACCACGATCGAATGTCCGGTTTTCTCGCCGGTGGGACGCGCCCCGGGGCGCGGCAATTTGCCCAGCCGTTCCCGGCATTCTTCCAGGCTCAAAGCTTCGAATGTCTCCAGCACTTTGCCCAACGCAGCCAGGTCTTTCTTCAGGGTTCGTTCGGAAGAGGAGAACTGGGCGGCCTTGGCCTGCAGCGCGGCGTAGATTCGCTCTGGCACGAGCATCAGCCCACCTCTACCTTGCTGACCCCGCCGTCTTTGCTGATGCGGATCACGTGATGAGTCTCGCGCTCGAAGGTGTCGTCGTGACTGATGACGAAGAGTTGGTCGAAACCGGTGATCTGGGTGATCTGCCCGGCCAGATTGTCCCGGCGTTCGTCGTCCAGATTGGCGGTGGGCTCATCGAAGAAGGCCAGGCGGATCTGGGACATTTCCTGCAGCAGCGCCAGGCGCACGGCCAGTGCGGCGGCCATCTTCTCGCCGCCGGAAAGCTGGCCGAAGCTGCGTTCCCGGCCGTCCTGCTCGATGCTGATGCTGTAATCCTCGTTCCAGTGCAAACGCTGGGTGTGGTCGCCCATGATATCGGCGTAGATGCGCCCCGCTTCGAGGGAGATCACCTGGACCAATGCGCGCGTGACGTAGGGCCCGGCCTCGCGTACCGTCTTGCGCACGAAGTCCAGTATTTCGCCCAGGTCTTGCAGGCGCTGGCGTTCCCCTGCAGCGGATTGCAGTTCGGACTCTTTGGCCTGCAGCGTTGAAATTTCGGCCTGCAGCGCGGCAAGGCGTTCCTGGCTTAGCGACAGGCGCGTTTCCAGGGAGGCATGCTTCCTGGCGAGCGATTCGTGTTCTTTCTCGAGTTGGTCGTGTCCGGCTCGGTCGTAGCCCGATTCGAGCTTGTGGAATTCGGACGTGAGACGCTTTTTCTCCGTTTCGGCTTCCTCGAGTTCTCCGTCCAGGGTCTTCAATTTCGCCGCGCGCGCAGCATAACTTTCGGCTGCCGCGGCGTTTTCCAGATAACGCCGGTGGCCGGCCGCGTTTTCATCGCGCTGTGCCGCGGCAGCGGACAGGAGCCGGTCGAGATCGGCGAATTTCGCCAATCGTGCCTGGACCTGACCGGCCTGTTTTTCGGCCTTATCGAACTCTTTCGTCGTTTGCTTCAAACCGCTTTCAATCCCGGCGCGGGCGGCGAGCCTGGTCTGCAGCGCTTTCATCTGGGAACGTGGATCGCCCAACTCATCAAGCTCGGCTTCGATGGCCGTCAGACGTTCGGGCGCATGCTGCAAATCGTCAGCCTGGCTTTCCAGTTTTTCGAGCTGCGTCTGCGCTCGTTCGATCTCGACCTTAATTTCATCTTCCTGTTTGGGCAGCGGGAGGCGTGTCAGTTCGTGCTTCAATTTTTGATCCGTTTTCTTCAATGCGCCGATCTCCTGCTCGATCTCGTTCATCCGTTTACCTGATTGGGTTTGCGTCTGATCGAGCGCGGCGCGCTCATCCGCGTAATGCTGTTCCAGATCCTGGCGGTGGGCGGCGTCCAGCGTCTGGCGGCAGACCGGGCAGATTGCCTCTTCGGTGCTTTCCAGCAAGCCGAGGCGATCGGCGATCTGCTCCCGCTGACGCTCGACGTTGGCGGAATCCGATTCCAAGGTGGCACGCTCGACTTCGAGGTTGCGGATCGACTCTTCGATTCCCAGTGATTCCTTTTCCGCTTCTTCCCGGCGTTGGACGCCGGATTCGATCTCACCCCGGCGCGTTTCCAGGGTTTCAAGAGACTTGCGTTCCTTCGCCAACTGCTCGCTGACCAGCTTCAGGCGCGTGGCAGCATCACGTACTTGAAGCAATTCAGCCTCGAGCTGCGTCTGGCGCTCGGCGGCGGGCTTGATGCGGGCCAGATCGGTCTCGGCGGCTTCGGCGTCATCCAGGCTGCTCTGCAGGTTCTCTACCTCGGCCTGCAAACGGGTGAGTTCTTTCTCCAACTCGGCCAGCGACTGGCGCAGGTCGTCGCGTTCCTTACGTTGCTTTTCGAGGGTTTTTAAGTCCTGTTGGGCGGTTTCATACGCTTCGAACGCCGGTCTGGTCTCCTGCTGGACTTTTCGGGCGTTGTCGGCTTCTTGCACGGCTTCTGCGGCGTCCGCGCGCTGCTTGGCCAGCGCCTCCAGGCGGGCTTCGAGCGTGCGCAAGGCGCCGGCTGCGTCATCGATGGCCTTGCGATCCGCATCCAGGGCGGCCAGCTTTACGGCTGCATCACCCAAACGCTTGGCGGCTGCTTTCAAGTCTTTTTCGATATTCCCGGTTTCGCCCTCCAACTGCTGGAGCTCCTGCTGTATATCCGGCAGGCGCTTCAATTCGCCCTGCAGCCCGGCGATGCGCTGTTCCTGCACCTGCCGTTCGTCGCGCAGGTAGCGTTGTGACTCGAGCAGCTTGTGCCAGACGGCTTCGTAATCATCAACCTGCAGTAGCGGGTCGAATTTCCGCTTGCGGTCGCGCACGCTCTCTAAAAACGTGGCCGTAAGCAGCCCCTGAGGTACGCCGATGGCGTCCTCGAAGAGGGCGGTCAGGTCGGCGTTGGGTTCCACGCCCATGTGCTTTTTCAACCAATCGAACACGTCCTGCTTGCCTTCGACCAGTTTGCGGCCGGTCTCCGGATCGGTGATCGAGAGCGTGCCGCCGCCCAGCGGGCGTGTGAGTAAGTACTCGCGCTCGTCGAGGGCGTCGACGAAATGCAGTTTCACTTCGCCGCGCTTCTCACCCAGGCGAAGGAAATCGTCCTGTTTGTAAGGCAGCGAGTCGAAGAGAGCGAAGCCGATGGCTTCCAGCAGAGTCGACTTGCCGGCGCCGTTGGGGCCGGAGATGGCGTTCACCCCGCGGGCGAATTCGATGGTCACCGCGTCGGCGTAGCTCTTGACGTTGCGCAGTTCCAGCCGGATGAGCTGCATGGCGTTCAGCCCTCGTCCGCCGTGCGCCGGCGCAATGCCTCGACGATCTCGTCCGGCGGGCGGTTCGCCAGTGTCAGCCGCTTGATCTCCTGGATCAAATCGGTCCAGAACTCGGCGCGCTCGCGGTAGCGGCCGTCGCGCCGGACCAGGTCGAGGATCACCTGGCGCTCGAGCTGCCGGCGCGAACGACCGTCTTCGAGGCCGACCTCGAATTCGGTGGCGCGCGTGTTGTTGCGCAGGCGCGGCAGCAGCGGATCGACGACGTCCTTCAGCAGCGTTTGCAATTGTCCGAGGTCCAACGCCGTGCGGTCGAAACCCAGCACGCCTTGCAAGTCGAGCTCGACCACCGGCCGGCGTTCGTTGCCGGGATGTAACTTTTTCTGCTCCTTTAGGAAGCCTTCCAATGCCGAATGCAGCGCCTCGGGCGTGGTGTAGGCGTCGACCGCGAAGGTCCAGCGGTAGAACGGCCGGCGGGGGATGACTACGTGTTCGACCCGGTGTTTGAGAGTAAGCTGGGTGTCGACGCGGACGATGTAGACTCCGCCTTGCCAGTTGCGTTCATCCATGCCGCAGGTCTCGAGCGAGCCGGGGTTGTAGACCCAATCCTCGCGCTCGAAGGGTTTGTGCAGGTGGCCGAGGGCCAGGTAATCGACGTACTCGTGCAGCGGTGCGATGGCATTATGGGAGACCCCGCCGGCCACCCCCGGCACCTCGCCTTCCAGACCGAAGTGGCCCATGAGCAGGGTGTACTCGGCCGGGCCCAGCGCTTCGAGCGCGGCGGGGACTTCTCCCAGGACGGCGTCGATGGCCGAGCCCAGGTAGGGCAGACCGACCAGACGCACGCCCTTGATTTCGATGCAGCCGCCCTGCTCTCCGTCCCAGCGCGGGAATTGGATGATTTCGGCTTCGAACGACGGCCGCAGCAGGATCAGGTGGCCGCGCTCGGAAAGGTAATCGAGCCATGAGCGGTGGAAGGGATCACGGTAGCGGGCGCGGTCGTGATTGCCGGTGACGGCCACGATGGGGATTTCGGCCCGGCCGAGTTTGTCCAGGCGGTTGACCGCCTGCAGCAGGGTCGGCGGGTCGATGGCCGATTTGTGGAACAGGTCGCCGCTGAGCACGACGAAATCCACCTGCCGCTCGAGGGCGACGTCGACGGCTGCGTCGAAGGCGCGGGCGAAGTCGTTGAAGCGTGCTTCGCTGCCGTATTGTTTGTAGCCGAGATGCACGTCGGCGAGGTGCATGAATGTGGCTTGCACGGTTTGCCGCTCCCTGGCGTGGTGGGGTCGTATGTATTCTAAATGGAATCGGGATGAAGGGTTAGGATTTGGATCGGAATCCCTCTCCCCTCAGGCATCTCCCCCCTATCATCCCCCATAAGGGGGGATGTGGGGCGGCAGCCCGCCCCACATCCCAGGCAAAGCGGCCCGTGGACTTGATGGCAAACATGAGGTTGGTACGGGCCGCAGGATGAGTGTAGCGGCTCAAGACGGCGTTTTACTCTTCCGACGGACCTTTTTTATCTTGCCGCATGGTGTTGAAAGGCGCTCCTTCGACTGCGGGCTGCGCCCTCCGCTTAGGATGAATGGTTGGTAGTAGGCTTTGCCGACTGCTCAGGATGATGGAGGGAGGTGAGGTGGAATCTGATACGATGGATGTAGAAACCGGTGCGCAGGAGATTTTTATGCCCGAGATGCCGATTTACCTGGACTACAACGCCACTACACCGATCGACCCACGCGTGGCGCGAGCGATGGAACCGTATCTCCATGGGCACTTCGGCAATCCGTCGAGCGCACACCCGTACGGAATCGAAGCGCGCCGGGCGGTCGAGAAGGCGCGCCGCCAGGTTGCCGGTCTGCTCGGCTGTCAGCCCGCCGAGATCGTCTTCACCAGCGGCGGCACGGAGTCCAACAACACGGCCATCCGCGGCGCGGCCGGCGCATTGAAAGGGCACGGCAACCACATCATCACCTCGGCCGTGGAGCATCCTGCGGTGTTGGAACCGTGCCATTATCTGGAACGCCAGGGATTCCGGCTTACGGTGCTCCCAGTGGATGAATGCGGCCGGGTCGATCCCGCCGAGGTCGCTGCGGCGATCACGGATGAGACGATCCTGGTCTCGATCATGCACGCCAACAACGAGGTGGGCACGATCCAACCCATCGAGGAAATCGCCGCGTTGGCCCACGAGCGCGGAGTGCTTGTACACAGCGACGCGGCGCAGTCCGTGGGCAAAATCCACGTGCGCGTCGACGGGCTGGGCGTCGATCTACTCAGCCTGGCCGGCCACAAATTCTACGCGCCGAAGGGCGTCGGCGCCTTATACATCCGTTCCGGCGTGGCACTGGAGCGGCTGCTGTACGGCGCCGGCCACGAGGCAGGACGCCGCCCCGGTACCGAAAACGTGCTCGAGATCGTCGGGCTGGGACAGGCAGCAGAGATCGCTGCAGCCGATCTGGATAGAAACACGGCACACATGCGCGACCTGCGCGAAAGGCTGTGGCGTGGTTTGCAGGAGGGGTTGGCCGATCCCGAAGGGCTGCGTCTAAACGGGCATCCCGAGCAGCGTTTGCCGAACACCTTGAGCGTGGGCTTCCGCGGCGTGCAGGCCAACACCCTGCTGGCGAAGATCGCCGATCGGGTGGCGGCTTCTGCGGGGGCGGCTTGCCACGCTGCGGGCGTAGACGTCTCCAGCGTGCTGCAAGCGATGGGCGTTCCCTTGGGCTACGCCATGGGAACGGTGCGATTTTCGGTGGGAAAGATGAGCACCGCCGCGGAGATCGACCGGGCGGTGCAGGTCGTAGTGGAGACGCTGCGGACGTCAGGGGAATAGGATGGATCGCCTGGAATTAAAATAGACCCCGCAACACCAGCAATACCCCGATGATGACGAGCGGCACCGATCATCACGATTCCCAGCACGATGGCAAGCAAACGCCCGGTCAGCCCCAGAATCCAGCCCACCAGGCGCCAGACGGCCACGAACGGCCACATGAACCAGGGATGTTCTCGTTCTGTTTCGTTCACGGCGTTTTCCTCCTGCATTTCTGGCCTCCGTCGAGTTACATTGTATCCATCTCGATTCCCCGACGCCAACCGTGGCCTGACCGTCGCCTGACGAACCGTGGGGAACCGATTCCGGAATCGTTACGTCTTCTTATAGTATACGAATTTTCAGCCAGCACCGTCGCGCTGGAAAACCCTCGCTCTGGCACGAGACTTGCAGCTTCTGTTGCGAAGAATCCCGTGCAAGCGGCACGGAGGGAGGTTTTTAAGATGAATTCCGATGTGTTGCAGATCCGAGGCATGTCGCGCTACGGTTTGAAGGCGCGTTTGAAGACCAAACGCGCACAGAGCCGCTGGCATTTTGGCCCCAAATCCGATCTGGAGAAGGAACCCGTGGAACGAATGGTACGGCGCATCCGTGAAACGGGACCGCTGCGCGAGCGCTAGGTTACACGCGATCCGGAGGATGGATTAACTGTCTTTAAGCGGTCTCATGAACCCCCCGGCGGTTCGCTGTGGAAGTGGGACCATCGAGGCGCAAAATCGAATATCAGCATCGTCTCCAGCGATGAAGGCGCCCATGCGAGCTGCATGGGCGCCGACCATGTCGCGCAAGCCGGAAGGCATCTTCTCGAAAAAGTACAGCTTCATGCAGGGTGGATTGCGGTGCTCGAAATCCCACACTCCGATGATTTTCCCATCGAGCATAATCGTAGATGTGGCGTTGCCCGACCGATCGAAGACGTGTTCCGTGTGGCGTGGATCGAGGCAGCGCCGGCGCACTTGATATCCCATCAGATACGAATCCAGCATGGGTAGGAAATTGACGACTTCCCTGCGGTCCTTTTCATATCGTTCGAGTGGTTCACGCTGATCGCTGAGAATGATGTGAGCGCCTTCCAACCCATCGATCTCGACTTCTTCCGTCTCCCCTTCAAGGGCGTAGAGGGCGCGCCGAACTTTGGCCTTGGGAAGCCCGAACCACCAATAGACGTCTTCTTCCAGGGCGGGACCGAAACCGGCCAGGTACTGCCGGACGAGTTCGACCAGTGCCACTTCTTCTGCCAACGAATGCAAATCGACGTCCGGGTAGTGCTGGTCGAAACGTCCGTAGTGAAAGCTGCGGTCGCGCCAACTGCGCAGGGGTCTGCGGCGCAGCAGCAGACCCAGGTCGCACATGTGGTAGAGCAGCGCCGAGGTGTCGATGCCGCTGTCCAAAGCCCGGCGTATCTCGGCGGCGGAGCGGTCTTCATCAACCAGCAGTTCGAGGACGGCGTGCGACAGTTCTTCGAAAACTTTTTCGTCGATGCCGCGGCGATGCATGTACTTGCGGGAGGCGTCCCGGATCAGGGCGGCCGTGGCGGCGTACACCGTGGGCAGGTTCGTGCGTGTATGCACGTAGATCGTGGTGCGCACGCAGCGCAGTTTGGCCAGCGTCGACCGGTCGTACAGCGCCTCGTCCAGTTGCTCCTTCTCGAAATTTGCCCGGCGGGCGAAAAGCGAGAGATAGGGCGTGGTTGCAACCGTGGCGTGCAAACCGACGACGTCCTGCACGATTCGCGCGATGGATTCTACGCCGGGCTGCGGGATAAGGTGCTGTTTTTCGAGAAGGAAGTTGTTCACGCTTTGCAGCGTCGGAGTCGTTTTCATCGGTCCATCCGGGCAACTTTCCAGGCGACCAGCGCGAGCAGCAGTGCGGTGCTTCCCAGTACGATTCCCAAAGACACTGCGATCTGGGAGAGAGCGGCGCCGTTCGAAAAAGAATATCGGAAGATGAGCGACAGCGCTACCGGTGGAAACCAACCGAGCAGGTCACGCACGAATTGGGGGAAGATGGGATCGATGACGGAGAGAAAGAGGGAGATCAGCAGGGGCTGGGCCAGGATCATCATCCAGGTGTTCAACTGCTGTTTGTTCTCGAAGAACACGCCGAGCAGCAGCCCGAGCGACACGCCCAGCAGCGCGCCGCCGAGTAAGCCGAGTATGGCGAGGTTCCAATGCACGACGAAATTCCAATTGAAAACCAGTGCTGCAGAGGCCGTAACCAGCACGAATGCCAGCCCGGCCAACGCCTTGCCGGCGACGACCTGGGGCACGCTGGCGGGCGAAACGAGCAGCGAGTCGATCGTTCGGGTCTGCTTCTCTTCCATCATCAGGTACGGCGTGGTGAACAGCCCGATGTAGAAAATGGCATAGACCACGATCAATGCGGTGGTGCGTGACTCCCCCATGGCTTCCGGCTCGAGGTAGACGATTTTTTCGATTTCGATGCGCAGGGGATTTCCGCTGATGCTCTCCAGCCGGTTTTCGATCCTGGATTCCAACTCCTCCTCCGCATTGCGTCGATTCCACAGCAGGAACCCGCCCAGCACGGGGACGTTCCCGTTCGACAGGGTTTGATCGTAATCTGCGGGGATGACCACGCCCAGCGGTCCTTGGTCCCCATCGTTCAGCAGGTCGATCAATGCGCTCTGGGATTCGGCTTTGAAGAGGCGAACGTCTTGCTGATCGTATAACGCAGCGATCAGACTCGAATTTCCGGCATCGTAATAAGCCAGATCAAGCCGGTTGGGTTTCCACAACCGGGGCGCGAATTTGATCAACAGCAGCAGCACGACCAGCACGCCCAGATTGACCAGGATCACTTTACTCTTGAGTCCGTCCGCGATGTCTTTAGAGGCGATGACCGCGATCGTTTGCAGGTTTTGTCTGTTTTGTGAGTTCGTCATGGGTTGGCGCCTTTCCTCGCACTCGTTCTGTGGAGAATAATTCCAAAATCGAATTGTTCAACGGTCCATCCTGCGCACGCGTGTGGTAACCAGCAGCAAGAGCAGCAGCGCCAGGCCGAAGAGGATGCCGAAATTGAAGGCGAGCGCTCCGATCTCTGCCGTATTCGAAAATGAAGCGCTGAAGACCTTGGCCATGGCAACCGAGGGCAGCCAGGGTAGAACGGTTTGCAGCATGGGCGGATAGTTGACGCTCGAGGTTGCGGCCAAGATCACGGGCACCATTAGCAGCATCAAGGTCAGACCCATGACCATGTTCATGCTCGCCTGCTGCTCGAAGAGCACACCGAAAAGCAGTCCCAACGAAACGGTGAACAGGGCGGACGCCAGCATGGCCAGCAGCGCAAGCCAAAGGCTGGCAAGCATGCGGGCGTTCAGCGTGTACACCACCGCTACGGCGACGAAACAGTAGAACAGGCCGGACACTGCTTTCCCGGCGACGATTTGGCCGTAGCTCGCAGGCGAGACCAGCAGCGCTTCCATCGTATGATGTTCTTTTTCCTCGATCATCAACAGCGGAACGAGCGCCATGCCGATGGTCAGGACCGCCACGACCAGCGATATGCTGACCATGAACGGGTGCCCTCCCGACTTCAAAGTGGGGTAGACCACGTTGCCTTCCCAGGACAGGTGAACCTGCCGATCGAGGATTTCGCTGAATCGCTTCTCGAAAAAAGCGGCTGTTTCTTCAACCGGGGCGCCGCGTGCGGCGTACGTGTAATACGCCTGCAGTTCAAGCGGAGTTCCCTCTTCCATCTTCTCCGGGAAATCCTGCGGCAGGACCAGGCCGATCGAGTCGCCTGTGGCCGCGGCGACCTGTTCTTGCATGGCTTCCACGGAGGGCATCGTGATCAGTTGATATCCCTCCCCGTGGCGGTGTTCTTGCACGAACGTCGATTGCGACAAGTCGACCACGTACGCCAACCGCTCGGGACGCAGGCTCACGATCAGCGGCAGCAGCTGCCCGGAAAGAACGATCATGCCAACGCCCAGAATGATCGATATGGTCAGGCGATTTTTTATGGCGTCGGTGACGTCCTTGCTCGCCACGGCCAGCACGATGCGTGCCCATTCTCTCCACGAATTGGTTTTAGTGTGCATGCGATCCTTCCTTGTGCCGAAAGCGGATCTCGGATGTGTCCTCGAGTGCCAGCATAGCTCGATACGTCCTCTATTGTTGCATACGCCGCAGCAGCCAGGCGTCCACCAGGAAGAACGCCAGACCCCAGACAAGCATGATAAGCACGGATTGGAAATAGAAAGCAAGATCGAGGTTTGCGGCAATCGACTGTGCTGCCGCTTTTCCCATGGCGACCGTGGAGAACCAGTGCATGGCGCTGCGCAGACCCGCGGAGACGGGCTCGAAGATGCCCAGGATCATGCTGACGATCAGCGGTTGAAAGATGATGAAGGCCCACAAGTTGATCTGGCGTACGTCGTTGAGCCGGATTCCCATCAGCAACCCGATGGACACGATGAAAAACGCCCCACACAGGATCGCGCCGCTCATGGCCCACCAATGCAGCACGAGATTCCCGTATGCGGCAAAGACCACGCTGCTCGTCAGAATGCAGTACACCACCCCGACGATGACTTTTGCGGTGAGTAGTTCCGCCTCCGTGATCGGGGAGATCCGCAGGGCGTCGATGGTGCGGTTGGTTTTTTCCTCGACGATGAGCTGCGGGGTGACGATCATGCCCATCAAACCCATCACGATCAGAAATCCCAAGGCGATGTAGAGGACGGAGCCGTTGTCGGGCAAGAAGCGGTACAGCGCGACCAGGGCGACGATCGTGAGTAAGTGATTCAACGTCTGGCGGTGTTTCAACCCGTCGATGAGATCCTTGCCGGCGACGGTCCAGATCAAGCGCCACCTCGCGGCGCGCCCGCCCACGTCGTTTTGGTCAGTCATTGGCACGATCCTTTCTGCGCAGGAGGGTGAGGGTGATGATGTAGAGCGCGGCCGCCCACCCGAGAAGCAATGCGAGGTTGATGCCCAGCGATCGCAGGGGTATCGGGTTGGCGAATGCGGCACGCACCAGATTGATCAGGGCCACGGAGGGAGTGAGCCGCAGCAGGGTCAGGATATCCGCCTTGAGGAAGGATCCCAGGGTTACCAGCAGCGCCGGGATGAGCATGGCGAACATGAGCAGGAACCCCCAGAGCGTCATTTGCTGTTTGCTCTCCAGGACGGTGCCGACGAGCAGTCCCACGGCGGTGAAGAACAGCGCGCCGCTCAAACAGGCCAGGATTGCGGCCCACCACTGCGTCACCAGGACTGCGTTGATGATGAAAGTGAGCAGACCGGCGAGAACGGCGATCGTGCCTCCGGCGATGACTTTCGCGGTCAGGATTTCGAGATGCGTTGCCGGCGACACCATCAGGGAGTCCAGCGTGCGAGTCTGCTTTTCCTCGAACATCAGATGCGGCACGATGTACATGCCGCCCATGGAAAGCGCCAGCAGCACCGTCAACGAAGTCAGGAAGGCAAAACCAGCCGAGTCCATCCGGGTGTAGAGCGTGTGGCCTGCGAGATCGAGACGCAGGTTCTGATTTACACTGGCGCTCAGCGTTTCTTCGAAAAAGCTGCGAAGTGAGGCAGCGGCATCGTCCGAAGCCCAGT
>JARRPX010000033.1:14023-38700 GCA_037382465.1 Anaerolineales bacterium
GGGTCGGCATCCCAGCGGGCGATCCATTGGGAGTCTCCCTGATCGTAGACGACCAGGCGTGGAGGTGTTTCGCCGCTCTCGAACTGCGGCAGAAAGCGGTAGAGCGCCACCATCATGAAGACCGAAAACATCAGGCTCAGGATGCTGCGGTTCTTGAAGGCATCGAGCAGGTCCTTGGCGGCAATCGTGCCGATGATCCGGAGATTTAATCTGTGGAGGTTCATGTTTTGTCTCGCTTTCGATATTGGCCGATCAATAGAGTTCATTTCCGGTGAGTTTGATAAAAACGTCTTCCAGCGTGGCTGCTTCGCCTTCGCCGTACTCGGCTTTCAACTTGTCCGGTGTGTCAATGGCGACGATCCGGCCTTCGTCGATGATCGCCACGCGGTCGCTCAATCGGTCGGCCTCTTCCATGTAATGGGTGGTGAGGAACACCGTCACGCCTTGCTCCACGAGCTGCTCGACGATTTTGCGGATTCCACGCGCCACGCCCGGATCCAGGCCTCGGGTCGGTTCGTCTAGAAAGAGCACCTTGGGTCGATGCAGCAGCGCACGGGCGATGAGCAGCCGCTGTTTCATGCCGTTGGAGTAGGTCTTGATTTTATCCTTGGCACGATCGAGCAGCCCGACCTGCGCCAGCATCTCGTCGATGCGGCGCCTGGGCACGCCGTACAACCGGGCCGAAAATTTCAGATTGTCGCGGGCGGAAAGGCGCTCGTATAGATTCTGGTATTCGAAGACCACGCCGATCTGCGGCTTCAACTGCTGGCGCTCCTCGACGACGTCGCAGCCGACGACCTGTGCCGAGCCGGAGGTCGGCCGAAGCTGCCCCGTGAGCACTTTGATGGTGGTCGATTTTCCGGCGCCGTTGGGCCCGAGAAATCCGAAGACCTCGCCGAACTCGACCTCGAAGCTGATGCCCCGCACGGCTTTCACGCCGTTGTAGTAGCGGTGTAAATCCTGGACTTGAATAGCTTTCATCTCGTGTTTCTCCTGTGTACCGGTTGTGTTCTGGTCACCATCAATTGCGTTTCGATTTGGCCCAACGATACACATATAAAGAAAGCGCTGCAATAAAAAATCGCCGAACGGCGGATTTTGGAGGTTGAACGGTGCCTTGAAAGGGTTCAGTGGAGAGAAAAAGTGGCCTGAATTCTCCGATAATCGTGCGATTTGGGACAAAATCAGGCGAGCTTGGGGTGGTAGTTCTGATCTTCCGGATCGGCTTCAATAGCCAAGCAGGTCTTTGAGCTCGGCGGCGGCGGTCTTACTGAGCGGAATCAGCGTGGCTTCCTCGTCGTCGAGACGCAGCGAATAGCTGTTGCGCGTGAAGGGGATGACTTCCGTGACGTGCTGCAGGTTGACCAGGTAACCGCGGTGGGCGCGGAAGAAGCCGCTGCGGGCCAGGCGGATTTCGAGTTCGGACAGCGTGAACTGCGTGGACAGGCGTTCACCGTACGTGGTGTGCAGATCGGCCCGGCCCTCTTCGGCGTCGGCGTAGATGATGTCGGTCGGATTGACCAGGGCCACCCGTCCTTCCAATTTGACCGGGATTTTAAACGGCGCCGAGATCTGGCGTTCTTCGTCGGGTTTGACCGTCGATTGGATGCGGCCTTCGTTGAGCACGTGGATCGTGTCGCAGATCGGTTCGAGCAGCGTGCTGTCGTCGGCCAGGATGAGCACCGCTGCTCCGCGCTCGGCGAGAGCGCGTATCAGATCGGAAAGCAAGTCGATCGAAGATTTGTCGCAGCGGGCAAAGGGTTCCTCCAGGATCAGCGCCTCGGGATCGTGCAGGATGGCGCGCCCGAAGGCCAGGCGCCGCTGCAGGCTGGAGGACAGTTGGTCCAATTTGGATTTGCCGTGATCACCGAGTCCGACTCGCTGCAGGGTTTCCTGCGCTTTGGACTTCGGAAGGCCATGCAGTTTCCCGTGGAACTGCAGATTGGCGATGGGTGAACGCTGCTGGTAGAGTCCGTCTTCGGCGAAGAGGAAACCGACGCGGCGGCTGTATTCCTCACGGTCCGCGATGGGATCGAGCCCGGCCACGCGCAGCGTGCCGGTGGAAGGTCGTGATTTGCCCGTCAGCATGGCGAGCAGTTCGACCTTGCCGCTGCCGACCGGTCCGACCAGACCGACGACCTGGCCGGCCAGGACCTTCAACACGGAAATGTCGACCGCCGTACGTTGCCCAGTGGTTTTTTGCAGGTTTTTCAGTTCAATCATGGCCGTCGGCAAAATCGGATGATGTCTTGATTCTAGCGTCATTTTACCAAGAAGCCATCCTGGGGCGGCATCTCCCGCCTCGATTCGGTGTTGTCATCTACGACGGCAATACAGGAGGAGAACGTGTCCAAAATCGCGATCGTCACCGACAGCGACGCCAGTCTGCCCCAGGATGTGGCCACGAAGTGGGGTATCGTACAGGTTCCAGTGAACGTTCATTTTGGTGAGGAAACGTTTCGGACGGGCGTGGACATCGATGAGGCGGCTTTATTCGAGCGCATCGATCGCGAGGGTGCCTTGCCGACGACCTCCGCGCCGGCGCCCGGCGT
This sequence comes from Anaerolineales bacterium, assembly GCA_037382465.1. Classification (NCBI taxonomy): domain Bacteria; kingdom Bacillati; phylum Chloroflexota; class Anaerolineae; order Anaerolineales; species Anaerolineales bacterium. The sequence continues at coordinate 16,576 of JARRPX010000033.1, forward strand.
GTTTATGCAGACCTTTCAGGACGTGCTGGATGGGACTGCCGATTCGATCGTGTGCTTCTGCGTCAGCAGCGAAGTCAGCGCGATATACAGCGCCGCCTGCACGGCGCGCGATTCGATGCCGCGAAAGGACATCTCCGTCGTCGACACGCGCACGTTGAGCATGAGCCAGGGGTTCATGGTCCTGGCTGCGGCGGAAGCCGCTGCCGGCGGGGCTTCGAAGGAAGATGTCATCGCACACGCTCAAGACGTCGGGGCGCGCTCGCATCTCTTTGCCGCCCTGGCGACGTTGAAGTACCTGGCGATGAGCGGACGTGTGGGGCACGTGACGGCGGGGATCGCCAACGTGCTCAACGTCAAACCGATCCTCACCATCTGCGACGGGAAATTGGACTTGTTGGAGCGTGTTCGCACGCAAGGCAAGGCGTTCGAGCGCGTCATCGAGCTCGCAGTGGAAGCTTCCGGCGGGAAGGCCGTCGAACGCATGGCGATCATCCACGTCGTCGCGCAGGAAGCCGCGAAACGATTCGAAGCTCAACTGCGCGAGAAGTTGACCTGTCCGCAGGACAGCTTGCTGGCCGACATGACGGCCGGTCTGTCCGTGCATTCGGGCGCAGGGTTGGTGGGTGTGTCGTTCGTAGTTGAAAGATAAACTTAACCCAGTCCGGCGTCAGCCGGCGAACGGTGTGGCATCCGAGAATCACCCCTGCATATCGCTGGGGTGATTATTTTAAAGTCTGGCCATCCGGGGACGGGGCTTATCGATGATCGTTGTAATATCGCAGAGCATGCCGGAACTCATTTTCATCAAAATCCGGCCAATAGACCTTACTGGCGTACAGCATGGCGCCAGCGCTCTGCCAGAGCAGGAAATTCGACAGGCGCATCTCTCCCGCCGTGCGTATGATGAGATCCGGATGGGGTTGACCGGCGGTGTAGAGGTGCTGCTCGACGAGGGCTTCGCAGACGTCGTCCACCGATGTTCCTTCACGCAGGATCTGGCGGATGGCGTTCGCAACCTCCGCGCGACCGCCGTAGTTGAAGGCGATGTTGAGGATCAAATTCCGGTTGTTGCGGGTGAGTTCGGTCGCTTTACGGACGTTGCGCTGCGTGGAAGGCGGCAGTCCGTTCAGCGTTCCCAGGTGCCGTAATTGGACGCCTTCTTTGTGCAGTTCCGGCAGCTCGCGTTCCAGAAAGGGGTCGATGAGTGCGATCAGGTGTTTGACTTCCTGTTTGGGCCGATGCCAGTTTTCGGTGGAAAATGCGTAGATGGTCATGTAGCCAATGCCGTGTTCCCCTACGGCACGGATGGTGCGGCGCAGATTCTCGACGCCGGCGCGATGACCCGCGTGGCGGGGCAGGCCGCGGGCGCGCGCCCAACGCCCGTTGCCATCCATGATGATGCCGATGTGCTGCGGCAGCGTTCTAACGGGTGCATGGATCGGACTTGAAGTCTGGGTGAGCGTCTTCGTATCCGTGTCCGTCATCCTTCAGCCCCCGACTTTATTCTCGCCCTGGCCTCCCGCCGGGAAGAAGATCGAATGCTGCGAATCTGCATCAGCAGATCCACGATGGGGGCGGACATGAGCAGCAGGGCGAGTCCGAAAAACGGCCAGGCGAACGATGTGGGCAGCGCATCCCTGATCGCTCGCTCCCCGTGGGGAAGCGCGCGCAGGGCATCCTGCATGAAGACGATCAACGCCAGGACCACGCCGGGAAGGCAGAGCGACCAGGCTTTCCGCGTGGGCCAGACTTCTCCCTCTGGATTGTCAAACAGAGCGACCAGCGTGCTGGCGAGGACGATGATCGCGGCGATCGCGAGCGGTGCAATCACGGGGCCCCACCAGGGCAGCGGCAAGAGAAAGAGCACGTCCCAGTCTATCAAGGTGTGCGGCCAGCCGACGGTGATCCAGAGGAAAAGATAATAGAAGATATCCCAGACGCCGAAGGTCAGTGCGGCATAGGCCGTCCGTGTATGCCGGTTACGGCCCGCCAGGTATCCGATCGAAACGATCATGATCAGGGTGGCGACTTCACGCACCAATTCGATCCGCCCGAGGTCGTTGGCCAGGGGGAGGGGATTCGTCTGGTAGGGATCGATGCGCCCCACGTGGATGCGCAAGTAAGTCACCGCGGCAGATTCGACCCAGGCGAATGCCGCAGCAAAGACGACCACCACCAGCCAACGTTTGAGGTTGCTCATCCGATGTCCTTCCATTTTATCTACCTTGTATGCTACCTCGCCAGGATGGCCTCCTTCCACTTTCTACATCCCGGCTCGTGGGCATCTGAGTGCTTGACAGAGATGCTTCCAGGCCTGAAAATCCAGGCGGGTTGAATGGGCCGGCGTTTTCGCATGGAGATCGCATGTCTGATCCTGATCTGAAACGATTGCAGCTCACTCTGGTCGAGGACAACGTTGCGCTGCGGGAAGCGCTGCGGGAGGGCCTGGAAGATTCCGGCATTGTGAGCGTCGTGGCGGAAGCGGAAGCGGGAGATCGCGCCATCGAGCTGTGCCTGGAAACGCCGCCGGACGTCATCTTGATGGACGTCCAGTTGGCCGGCGAAATGAACGGCATCCAGGCCGCCGTGGCCATTCGCCGCGAATATCCGCGCTTGCCTGTCGTTTTCTATTCGATCCAGGACGAAGACGCCTACTACCGCGATTTCCGCCGCTCCGGAATCCTGAGCCACTACGCTTACGTGCGCAAATCGAACTTTCTGCTGCCGGAGATGATCATCCCGCTGCTGCAAGATGCGATCTCCGGGCGGAGTTTCATCGATCCGGAGATCGTCTCGCGCGTCGAGGAAGTGCGTCACAAGGACGAACAATCCCCGATCGCTTTGCTGGAGCCCATCGAGCAGGACGTTGCAGGCATGCTCGCACAGGGGTTGACCAACGAACAAATCGCCGGACGGCTTGGTTTTCGGGACAAGCGGACAGTCAGCCGCATCAACGGGGCGATTTACACCGCCTGGGGTTTGGTCGAGACAGCGACGGATGAGAAAGTGGCCCGGACGCGAGCGGCGATCATCTATCAACGCGGCCAACTCATCGTTTGGGATGCGGATGGCGTTCCCAAGATCGCCAATCGAAAAGGGGAGTGGGTGCCGTTGGACGATGAATCTTGAGGCGCGGAAATTACGACAAATCAATTGTCAGCCACATGCGTGATGGAGAGGCCGTCGATTTGTCAGATCGAAATAGACCCTCAAAGTTGGCTCTGCTCGTAAAGTGTAGCGGAGGTTTTTTCCTCCTGGTCGGCGCCGTCGCGGCGGTGATGGGGCCGATCGAGACGTATTGTTTTTACCTGTTCGGACCCGGCGGTCGATTTCAATACCCGGGTTTTGGATTTGGTTCCTTGATGTTCGCAAACGTGGCCGTGCAGATCGCCGGCTACTATCTCATCGCTGCAGTATTCCTGCCATTGGGCTATGGACATCTCACCCTGAGGCGCTGGGCGCGGACACTTGGCGAAGCGTTGTTGTGGTGTTGGGTAGTGGTCGGTGTTCCGCTGGTGGTTTTCTTTGTGCTTGTATTGCTGCAGGCGAAACCGATAACCAAGGGTGTGCTGCCGCTGTTGGGATTGTCGTGTTTCCTCTTGTATCCCCTGATTCCCGCAGGTTTACTGTATTTCTATCGACGATCCGATGTCCGAGAAGTGTTCGAAACTCGCGATACAAACCGATCGGTGCTCGAGATTCTTCCTCGGGCTGTACTCGTTCAAGGCATTCTGCTGGTCTTCTTCGCACTCGTGCATCATTTGCCGCTTCTGTTCAATGGATTGATCCCTTTCTTCGGGGCATTCCTCACAGCAAATGACGGTTTCCTGCTTTCAGGTTTCATAATTCCGGGTTTGGTCGTTTTATCGGCCGGGGTGTTCGCGCGGAAGCGGTGGGCATGGTGGGCCTCGATCCTGTATCTTCTGCTCGTGGGAACATCCAGCGTAATGACGCTGTCCAGGGTAAGCTTCAAAAATATGATTGACATGGCAAACTTGCCCGTAATTGAGCTGCAGGCACTGCAAAACGTGCCGCTGCAAAGCGCCCACATTTTGATCGTGATCATGATGCCGCTGCTTTTGGCGCTGCTCGCCTTCCTTCGATCCCATCGAGATTTCGCAAGCTTTCGACCGGATCAAGCTGGTTGAAAAGTGAAATGGATACGATTTTTCCTACAGGTTTTTCTCTACCGCAGCTCGCGGCCCTTAATTGAAGGGAATCGAACCATTGAGCGGTGAATTCACGCTGGACTGGGCCGTTTTGGCCGTTTCTCTTTTCAACACCATCATCCTGGTATGGTTGGGTTTGGCCGTTTTGCTCAACGCAGAACGCCGGAGGCTGGGCGTTTGGGTGGTGGGGTGTGGACTGCTGGCCGGAGGCGTCTTCTTCCTGGGGCACTCGGCGGTTTTCGGACTGGGCTTCAATTTGTTCGGTCAAAGCGTGGCCCTATGGTGGCAGTTGAGCTGGATTCCCGTCGTCGCCTTGCCGTTTGCCTGGTACGTCATCATGCTCTGGTATACGGGATTCTGGGACGAAGCCGACACGCCTCTGCGACTGCGCCATCGAATCTGGCTGCCCGCCGCAGTGTTGTTGACGATTGCCACGGGGATCCTTTTTATCGTGGCCAATCCACTGCCCACTTTTACGCGGGTGCTGTTCGGGGATCTTTACAGCGCGGGTTCCGGGGAAAGTCCCCCCATGCTCTTTCTCATCTTCCCTTTGAATCTCGTTTTCTGCATCGGGTTGTCTTTGGACGTGCTGCGCCGGCCCGGACCGACGGGGCGTGTCATGGGTGACATCGCGCGCAGCCGGGCGCGGCCCTGGTTGGTGGCCGCTTCGATCGTGCTGCTCGTCGTCAGTCTGCTGATCGTGTGGGTGATGGCAGTGTTGCTGCTGGGAAGCGGAGACATCTTCCACGTGGACATGGCCGTGCCGCTGGCGTGGTTGGATTTATGCATTGCTTCATTGATCGGCCTGGCGGTTGTTCTCACCGGACAGGCGATCGTTTCGTACGAAGTCTTTACCGGCAAGACCCTTCCCAGACGAGGCTTGCGGCGATACTGGCAGCAAACCATCGGGCTGGCCGCCGGCTACGCCACGCTGTTGGGCTGGAGCATCACGATGCAGTTCCGCCCGATTTTCAGCTTGCTGTTGGCCACCATCATGATGACGGTTTTCTACGCCGGGATCAGCTGGCGTTCGTATGTCGAGCGAGAGCGGTACATGCAGCAATTGAGACCACTTGTCGTCAGCCAACGCCTGTACGATCAGCTACTGCGCTCGTCTACCGCGTTGCCGGCGGACGTCGATGTCGAGACACCGTTCAACGGTCTATGTGAGGACGTGTTGGAGACGCAGGTGGCGTATTTGGCGGCGTTGGGTCCGTTATCGCCGTTTACCGGCCCGCCGTTGAGTTATCCGAAGAAGTTTGAGGTGGCTTTCCCCTCGCTCGTTGAAATCAAGGAGCGCTTCGAGAGCCCGGAAGTGATCTGGTTGGCGCTCGATCCGGAGCAATACGGCGGCGCCAACATCGCGGTACCACTGTGGAGCGAACTCGGGTTGATCGGTGTCCTGTTCCTGGGTGAAAAACGCGACGGCGGCCTGTACACGCAGGAGGAGATCGAGATCGCTCGCACGATCGGAGAGCGCCTGATCGACGTCTGGGCGAGCGCTGAAATGGCCGGTCGGTTAATGATGCTGCAGCGGCAGCGCCTGGCCGAAAGCCAGGTGATCGATCAGCAAACGCGTCGTGTGCTTCACGACGAACTGCTGCCCCGATTGCACACCGCCATGTTGGCTTTGCGCAGCGAGCAGCTCGAGGGGGAGACAGCGAAGTCGCGGGCGATCGAAACGCTTGGAGAAGTCCACCGCCAGATCGCAGACATGCTGCGCGAGATGCGCTCGACGACGGCTCCCGAAGTGGCGACGCTGGGTTTGATCGGCGCACTGCGGCGGGTGGTCGAGGAGGATTTCCCGCAATCGTTCGACAGCGTCACCTGGAAGGTGGGAGAGGATGTCGAGCAGCAAATCGGCAGGATTCCACCGCTCATTTCCGAGGTGTTGTATTACGCCGGCCGGGAAGCGATCCGCAATGCGGTCAAACACGGCCGGGGAGCGGATGAGGGCGTGGAACTCCATTTGCGCGTGGTTATCGATTGCAAAGAAGGATTGGAAATCTTGATCGAGGATGATGGGCAGGGGATCGTGGAAAAGGATTCCGATCAGCGGAGCGGCGGTCAGGGTTTGGCTTTTCACGGGACGATGATGGCGGTGATCGGTGGGTCGTTGTCGATTGAAAGTGCTCCGGGGATCTTCACGCGCGTGGTCTTGTCCCTGCCGCGAGATGCGTGGTAGAAATTTCACGGAGTGTCTCAACCGACGATTGCGGTTTTTATCGGATGAATTGAAATTTAGGAGCAGCGTACATGCGAGTTTTGATCACGGGCGGCACGGGTTTCATTGGACGACCACTGACACGGAAAGCATTGCAACGCGGTTGGGAAGTGACGTTGGTCGTACGGGCGCCCGATTCGAAAGCGGCGCGCGAGCTTGCGGACATGGGCGCCAACCTGGTTCTGGGCGACGTCACAGATCGGGCCACGTTGGAGGCGGCGTTTTCGGTCGCACAACCCGAGCTTTTCTTCCACAACGCGGGTTGGTACGAGCTGGGCATCCCGCGCCGCATGCGAAGACGGATGTGGGGCGTTAATGTGGAGGGCACGGAAAATGCGCTGACGCTGGCGGCTGAATACGAGGTGCGTAAGGCCGTTTATACTTCATCTACAACGGCGTTGGGGGATACCGGCGGCGAACTCGTGGACGAATCGTTTACGCGTCGTGCGGAGCCTCTCAGCTACTATGAGTACACCAAGCGTGAAGCGCACGCACTTGCTGGGCGGCATCAAGCGGCCGGCGAACCCGTGGTCATTGCTTGTCCGGCGCAGGCGGTTGGTCCCGGCGATCATTCGGCGTTCGGGTGGTTGGCGCGGCTTTTTGTGCGCGGTCTGCTGCCTCCGTTCGTCTGGGCTCCGGGAAGCAGCTTTACTTTCGGGCACGTAGATGATGTCGCTACGGCGTTGATCCTGGCGGGAGAGAAGGGGAAAGCCGGGGAGCTATATTTTACTGCAGGGAAGGTACTTACGCTGCGGAAGATGCTGAAAGTTTGGGGGGACGCCGCCAATCGAAAACCGCCATTTATCTGGTTGCCCAAAGCGATCGCACTGGCGCAGGCCGCGCTGATCGCACCCCTGCTCAGGCTTGCCGGAAAGCCTGCGTTCATCTCGCCGGAGGTCGTGCGCAGCAGTTTCGTGTCTTTCCGCTACAGCTCGGCCAAGGCAGAAGCACAGTTGGGCGCCGAGTTTCGATCCGCAGAACAAGCGTGGAGCGATACGATCGAGAAGGAATTCTCTCGCACATCGTCGAATGAAAAGCTGAAACTTGATGCTGGAGATCAATGATTTTCGTTCGCCGGCAGCCAGACGGAGAAGCAGGAGCCTTCACCCGATACCCCCTCACTTTGGACGGTAATGCGCCCATCGTGGCGTTCCAATATTTCCATGCAAATGGAAAGGCCCAGTCCCGTTCCTGGCGCGCCGGTGATCTTGCTTGCCGATCCACGGAAGAAACGCCTGAAGATCATTTTTTGTTCTCCGGGTGAAATACCGAGTCCCGTATCGTCAACTTCGGCAATGACCCAATTTTTCCCCGATTCACGCTTTTTCCTTGCGCGCAGGGTGATCGTTCCCCCATTGGGCGTGTAGTTCATGGCGTTGGTCAGGAGATTGGTGAACACCTGTGTAAGCAGGCGTGCGTCTCCGGTGACTTGGGGCAAATTCTTCGTCGTATCGATGGTCAGTTTCAAGCCCCGTTTTGCGGCAAGATTCTGGCGATCGGTTACCAGCGAGGTGAGAATCTCGTTGATGTCGAGGGCGACGGGAACGAAGGGTACCGCATCCGCATCCAACCTCGAAAGCGAGAGTAAATCATCGATCAAATTAGCCAGACGCTCGCTTTCCCGTTGAAGGGTCTCCAGATACTCGCCAAACTTATCGGGATCGTCCATCCGTGTGTTGAGCAGGTCCAGGTAGAGACGGATGTTTGTCAGGGGCGTGCGCAGCTCATGGGAAACATCCGAAACGAATTGTGACTTCAGCCGATCGAGCTCCTTGAGCGCGCTGATGTCGTGTGAAACGCTGACGAAATTGATCACTTCTTCGGCGTCGTCACAAACGGGCGTGATGGTCAACGCCGCGTCGTAGAAGGTGCCGTCTTTGTGACAATTGACGACGTCCCCGCGCCAGGTTTTACCGGCCAGAATGGTGGCCCACAATTGCCGATAGAATTCTTCGTCGTGCCGCCCGCTTTTAAGAATGTTGGGTCGCTTGCCGAGCGCTTCCTCTTGCGAAAAACCGGTTAATCGTTCCCAGCCCGGGTTCACGTATTCGATCGTCCCGGTGACGTCGGTCACCATTACCGCGTCGCCGATGTTCGTAAGCAGTACGTCCAGGCGGTCTCGTTCGGCTTGGAGCGCCGCCTCCAGATTCTTTTGCCTGGAAATATCCAGAACGAGTCCGCTTACACCCTGCGGGTTTCCATCGGCGTCTGCAATCAGACTGGCTGCAAGCAAGACGGGGATGTGGCGATTCTGTTGCGAGGGGATTTCGATGTCGAACACCTCGCGAGTTGTGGATTGAAGTTTCCTCTTCTCGTCGAACTGCGTCATGATGGGTTGTTGGAGATTGGGAGGAAAGATATCGAGCACGCTTTTACCGATCAGGTCGTCCGCATCGTATCCACACAGTTCGGCCATGGCTTGGTTGACATAGGTGATCGTGCCGGCGGGATTGACTTGAAAGATTCCCGCGAGGGAAGTCTCAACGAGCGCACGATAGCGAGCTTCGGAGATGGAGAGATCACGCGTGCGTTCCGCAACTTCGGCTTCGAGTTGCTGCGCTTGCGCAGCGATTTGGCCAAAAAGGTGCGCGTTCTCCAGCGTGACCGCCGCCTGGGTGGCGAAAGCGTTCAACAGCTCAAGATCGGAGGACTTGAAAGGTCGATTGAGGCCGTCACGCTGCACCGTCATGGTGCCCATGATCCGCTGCCGAATGCTCAGCGGCGTTATGAGCAAGCACTCGAGATCGTCGTTCGATGTGCCGGGGATCAGCACGCCACGCGGATCGCTGGCGGTGTTGTTGAGAATTATCGGCTCTCCCTGTTGGGCGACGTATCCGACGAGGCCTTGACCGACTCGCAGGACCAAATCCGCGGCGGCCTCAGCGGCCGGACCCAGCGCGACTACGCAGTTGAGGTCGTCCGTTTGATTGTCGAGCAGGTGGATGCGGCTGGCGTCTGCCTGGAGCAAGCTCTTCGCTTCTTTGGCGATCATGCGCAATACGGTATCCTGGTCGAGGGAGGAGGAAATCGAACGGGCCGTGCGGATCAGAGCCTGTGATTCTTGCGCGCGTTGCGTGACGTTGGTATATAGGCGGGCATTATCAATGGCCACCGCTGCCATGCTTCCAATGGACTGAATCAGATCAGCTTGTTCCTTGCCAAAGGAACACTCCTCATTAAGGATGAAGAGGCCCAATCCGCCGATCGGTTTTTCGCCCACGATCAAGGGAACGCCGAGAAGTTTTTGAATTCCCGCCTTGACCCAGATCGGATTGGCTTCGGAGTGGTGCGGATAGTCTGAGAGCAGTATCGGGCTGCGCGCCTCGAGTACTTTCCAGATCAAACCCGTTCCGACCGGCGCCTGGGACAGACGGATTTCATCCGGAAGACCGATGACGTGAGGGAAGGTGACGCTCTTGCCGTCGTCTTCGACGAGACCGATGGCGCCGGCATCGGCACTCGTGACTTCGATGGCGACGCGAATCGTCGTCTCTAAAACGGTCGGTAAATCGAGCTCGCTGGTGATCGCCTGGGCCACTTCGTTACGCAGACTTTCTCGTTTCAATGCGGCTTGAATTTCGTTGCGGGCGCGCACCTGCCCCAGGGCTATGGCAATATGATCGGCGAGTGCGGAAAGCATGGGCCGGTCTTCTTCGGTCAACCATGAAGCGCTGACGTTGATGGTCCCAATAGGTTTCTCGGACAGGATCAAGGGGGCGATGATGGCAGGGACCTCGCCGATGATGCGCATGATGCGCGGGATGAAGGCCCTGAATCGTTTTGGGGTCAATTGCCTGACGAGTTCGGTGCGGTCGGTGGTAAATACAGCTTCGCCACTTTCGAGCACTTGCCGATACACGTCTATTTCGTTTGGGTCGAAGCGGTAGCCGCGAATTCCCAATCCCGTGAGGCGTTGCAGCGTTTGGGTTACTGCGTTGCTCATCGATTGGGACTGTACTTCGAGCATTCCGTCATCGGTTAAAAGCGTGGCGGATCCGCGCAGCTTTAAGCGGTGTAATTCTTGGGTGAGGGCACGGAAGACATCGGCTTCGCTGGCAACGGCTTTGCGCGCCACACCAGCGGCTGCGCGCAGAGCTGAGACCCAAAATGCTCTCGCCTCGTGATGAGGAACGGTATCTTCTTCCCTATACACGCCTTGATTTCCCTCTGTTATGCGTAGTGTATCACGGAACGAAAATCGCCACATTTTGTGCTGCGCGCGAGGCCGGAAAGTGGTCAATTAAAAGGCCAATGCGGGCTCGGATCGATGTATCTAGACCCGAAATGCAGAATTCACTTGACAATTAGTAAAGAGTACTCTAAAATATAGAGTGCTCTATATGAATTAGATGATGGATGCCGATCATGGTTCCACGGAGGCTGAGAATGAACATTTCGCGTGAGGAGGCTGAACGGTCCTTGCAAACCATTCGGGAAGTACGTGCCCAAATACGCACGTCCATCGCCAGCGGCAGTGTTCCCTTCCATATGATTCTGTGGGGCGTGATCTGGTTTTTCGGGTATCTCTGCAATCATTTTCTGGACGTCGAGACTGGTGGACGAATTTGGATCGTGCTCGCTATCGGCGGATCTATGGCGAGCGGCATCATGGGGTACCGTCTCGGTTCGCGATTTCGACTACCGAACAGCGGGCGCATTTGGCAAATTTGGGTCTATTTCTTCTTGTATGTTTTTCTTTGGATTTGGGTCGCCTGGCCGTTGGATGCGAAGCAAATTTCTTTACTAATCGCATTGTATGTCATGTTTGCGTACGTTCTCCTGGGACTGTGGCTGGAGCCAATCATCACCCGGGTCGGGTTGGCAGTCAGTGTATTGGGGCTGATCGGATATTGGCTTCTCCCGGATATTTTCTACCTGTGGATGGCGATTCTAGGCGGCGGTACGCTTTTCGGCAGCGGCATCTACATTTTGAAGAAATGGAAATGAAAATTGCAAAGGGCAGACGGACATGAGTATGTTGAATGAAATCATTCACCAGCCGGTCCGGATGCGCATCATGGCCGCGCTGGTGGCGTTGAATCCGGATGGACAATTGGAATTCACCCATTTGCGTGACGTTCTCTCTCTGACGGACGGGAATTTGGGTGCGCATCTGCGCAAACTTGAGGACGCTGGATATGTTGCGTTGGAAAAAACGTTCGTGGCACGCAAACCGCGCACGTTCGTTGCTGCGACGAAGAAAGGGCGCCAGGCTTTCGACGAGCATGTTGAGGCTCTGGAACAGATCATCAGCGGCGCAGAAATCGAGGGTGAAAACAGCCCCTGATGCCCGAGGGTCGACGGGCCGCACCGGGCCCGCAACGTCAACCGGCATCCGCGCTGGAATGACACGAGGAGATAGATATGGGCAAGATCATCGAGGTGAACGAAATCACCAAACAATATGGTTCGGTCCAGGCCGTGGATGGTGTGACTTTCCACGTCGAAGAAGGCGAGATCTTTGGCATCGTCGGACCGAACGGCGCGGGAAAGACGACGACCATCGAGTGTATCGAAGGTATCCGTCGCCCCGATAGTGGATCGGTAGGTTTGCTAGGCTACGTGCCATGGAAGGACCGTCTGGAAGTGGCGGAGCGAATCGGGATCCAACTACAGGAATCGGCGCTCCCCTTGCGCATTCGGGTGCGGGAATCCCTGGACCTGTTCGGCGCACTTTACGAGGAGCATGAAGATTCACAAGTATTACTCGACCGTCTCGAACTGGCTGATAAAGCGAAGGCCATGTTCGGCAAGCTGTCGGGCGGCCAGAAGCAGCGATTGTTTATCGCCCTGGCGTTGGTGAACCGGCCGCAGGTCGTGTTTTTCGACGAGTTGACGACGGGCCTCGATCCCCACGCCCGGCGATCGATGTGGGATCTTGTGCGCCAGATTCGCGATCAGGGCGCTACCGTCTTTTTGACGACGCACTTCATGGAAGAGGCCGAACGTCTCTGCGATCGGGTGCTCATCATGGATGAAGGAAGGATCGTTGCCCTGGATACGCCCGAAGCGCTGATACGCTCATTGGGTGTGGAACGTCGTTTGGTGTTCAACGTTGCGGAGGATTGGGATTCACAATCGCTCGTGGAGTTACCCCAGGTCGATCGCGTGGAGCAAATCGGCGAGCGGGTTGTGGTCTATGGAAGCGGCGAACGCTTCGTAAGTTCGGTCGTCCACGGATTGGAGACATCCGGCGTCGATTTTCGCGATCTGCGCACGCAGGATCCGACGCTGGAAGACGTGTTTCTGTCCATGACCGGCCGGCGGATGCGGGAGGAATAACATGCGTGGTTTAAAGGAACTCACCTGGATCAATCTGAAGTTGAACATTCGTGAACCCGTCGGCGCATTTTTCACGCTGGCGTTCCCCCCTTTGATGGTGGTGCTCTTCGGTGCGATGTACGGAAACGATCCCTCACCGATGCTGGGTGGTTATGGCTCGATGGACGTGAGTATGTCCGGATACACGGCCGTGATTCTCAGTACGGTCGGCTTGATGAACATCCCCATCACGATCGGCGCTTATCGTGAATTTGGCGTACTGCGCCGTTATCAAGCATCGGCAATGCGTCCGCGCGTGTTCATTTCGGCCGACGTGATCGCCAACATACTGATGACGATCCTGGGATTGGTTCTGCTCGTCCTGTTCGGGTGGTTGTTGTACGATGTGCGCTTCGAGGGCAACGTACTCAGTTACGTACTTGGTGTCATCTGGTGCGGATTGGCGATATTTGCCTTCGGCTACTTGATTGCCAGCCTGGCGCCGGGTGCGCGGACTGCGCAGGTGATCGGTATGGTGCTCTTCTTCCCGATGATGTTTCTGTCCGGCGCGACGATTCCGATGGAGATATTGCCCGAATCCATTCAAAACATCTCCAATTATCTGCCGCTTACGTACGTGGTCAATTTGCTGCGCGGCTTGTGGTTTGGGGAAGCCTGGGGGGATCACATTTTGGCTGTCACGATCCTGGCAGGAATTCTCATCGTGAGTACAGCATTCGCGGCGCGATTATTTCGCTGGGAGTAAGAATATACTGCTCGGATCTCTGCCGTTTTTAGATATACATTGGAAACGACCCGGTCGTATCCACTCATGCGAAGAATTTTGCTCGAAAGGGCGACCCTCTTCGCATTTTCCTTTACAGGACACGCTGGGGTTGATAGACTCTATAAAATAGACTAAATCGAGGTGAAGATGTCCCTTTTGGCGAATTGGAAAGAGGTGCTCGACACAGCCAATCTGTCTTCCGACAAGGAAATGGACGTGATCAGCAAATGGATGATCATCACCCGGGCGGCTGTTTTCTCGATGACCGCCACATCGGGTTTGATCGGTGGCTTGCTGGCCGCTGCGGGATCGGATCATCCGAATTGGTTGAACTTTGCTTTGGCGCTGATCGGCCTGGTGCTCGCTCACGCAGCCAACAACATGATCAACGACTTCTTCGATCTCGAGGAGGGCGTCGACACGGAGGAGTATGCCCGTGCGCAGTACGCTCCTCATCCGATCCTGAGCGGCATGATTTCCAAGCGCGGCCTCATGCTTGCCATAACGGCCGTCATGTTTATTGATGCACTCATCATGCTGTATTTCGTCTACACCGTAGGAGCGTTGGTTTTGGTTTTCGCGCTGTCCGGATTGTTCATCAGCGTGTTTTACGTTGCGCCCCCGATTCGTTTGAAGCACATCGGCTTGGGAGAATTGGGAGTCTTCCTGGTGTGGGGTCCGTTGATGATCGGCGGTACGTACTATGTGACGGCTGGTGTGCTGCCGCCGGCCGGCGTTTGGCTGGCATGTGTACCTTATGCCCTGGTGGTTACCACGGTGTTGATCGGCAAGCACATCGACAAGATCGAGGCCGATCGAGCGAAAGGCATCCACACGCTGCCCGTGGCAATCGGAGAATGCCCTGGCCTGTGGCTTAATATGGTGTTGATGGCCGCTTTCTATCCCATCGTCGTATTGCTCGTACTCACGGGCACCTTGGGTATCTGGGTTCTGCTGGTCGTTCTGGCTCTTCCACGCCTCGTACGCGTGCTCAAAATTTATACCGCGCCTCGCCCACAAGAACCCCCGGAAAATTATCCGGTATGGCCTTTGTGGTATGTATCCGCTGCGTTCTTCCACAACAAGTTGGCTGGCGGGTTGTTTGTTTTGGGGTTGATCATGAACCTGATCCTCCCCGTATCTTTGTAGCTTGGTCTATTTTCGCCTCCGTGAACGAACAATCGAGACGCCTGTTTCGGGGCGTCTCGATTTTGTTTTGACTTAAATCGACACGTTTTGCTTTGCGGGTTCAGAATGTGCAGCTACTTCTGACTCATGAGCAATTTTACGTATTGGGCGCGCTCGAAGGCGAAGGGATCTTCGACTTCGCTTTGACTCAGCTTCCCACGGAAATCGGATAGTTTATTATAGCCGTGCTCGTCCATCCAGCCTTCCAATTCTCGCAGCATTGTGGAAAGGTAGGGGATGCCATTCTCCAGGAGTGCGGAGGCCGATTGAACGACGGACGCGCCGGCGAGGATCGCTTTGGCGGTGTCCAGGCCTGAATGCACGCCGGTGTTCAAAGCCAGGTCGGCCTTGATCTGCTCGTAGAGAATAGCCACCCAGCGCAGCGGGAGTTTCATCTCCTGGGGGTTGCTGAATATCATTTCGTTGGTCAGCTCCTCCTTCTGGGTGTCGATGTCCGGCTGCAGGAAGCGATTGAATAATACGAGCCCCTTGACTCCACGTTTGGCGAGCTGCGCCGCCACGTTGGCCGTGGATGTGTAGTACGGGCTGAGTTTGACGGACACCGGGATTTTCACTTCACTCAGCACGGCCTCCACGATCTCGTAAAGCGACTTCTCCACGTCGGCGGCAGATTTATCCGTGTTGGTCACCACCGAATAGACGTTCAATTCGAGGGCGTCGACCCCCGTGTCCTCGAGCTGCTTTGCGTATTTCGTCCAGGTGCCGGAGCTGATGGCATTCAGGCTGGCTATAAGCGGCATTTTTACTTCTGCGCGAGTCTTTTCGACCCACATCAAATGTTCGCTGGCTTCACCGTGCTCGATGTGTGGAAAATAGGATAGGGCTTCCGGGTAGAATTCTGAACCGAAGGATAATTCTTCTTCCAGGCGTAGACTTTCAAACAGGATTTGTTCTTCGAAGAGCGACCGGATCACCAACGCGCCGGCGCCGGCTTGCTCGGCTTCTTTGATGCGATCGATGAAACTGGAGATAGAACACGCCGCGACCAGGATCGGCGTCTCGAGATCGATTCCCAAGTAAGTTGTTTTTATGTCGGCCATTGTCTCTCCTCTCGAAATTCAGCGGGCTCTTAAAGCATAACAAATAATACACCCATCTGGAATAGTGATAGGTGTCCTGCAATTTACAATGCCCTTTTACACTGTTGAAAGAGCGCAAAGGCGAATACCGTATAAGGTGGTTTTTCACCGATGTTTTTACGCGCATTAATGCGATTTGAAAACGAACTCATTTCAGTTCGATAAGAAGGAGTCATAGATGCCGAAAAAGAAAGTAGAGCGAAAGTTCGTTCCGTATGACGGCAATGCCGCAGCCGCACATGTGGCTTATGCCACGAACGAGGTGATTGCGATTTACCCCATCACGCCCTCATCACCGATGGGCGAGATTGCTGACGAGAAAGCGGCCAACGGACAGCCCAATATTTGGGGAACGGTTCCCAATGTGGTCGAAATGCAGGCAGAGGGTGGAGCCGCCGGGGCAGTACACGGCGCCTTGACCACGGGGGCATTGACGACGACGTTCACAGCCTCGCAGGGGCTGTTGTTGATGGTGCCCAATATGTTCAAGATCGCCGGTGAACTTACGCCGGCCGTTTTCCACATCGCCGCCCGTTCCGTTGCGGCGCAGGCGCTGTCGATTTTCGCCGATCACAGCGATGTAATGACCACTCGATCCACCGGGTGGGGCATGCTCTCATCGAACAGTCCGCAGGAAGTCATGGACATGGCGTTGATCGCGCAGGCCGCTGCGCTGGAAGCGAGCATTCCCTTCCTGCACTTTTTCGACGGTTTTCGCACCTCACACGAGATCCAGAAAATCGAAGAACTGACGTACGACGATATGCGCGCCATGATCGACGACGAATGGGTCATTCGCCATCGCCAACGCGCACTCTCCCCAGACCATCCTACGATTCGTGGAACGGCGCAAAACCCTGATGTCTTCTTCGCCGCACGCGAGACGGTCAACGCCTATTATCAAAAGGCACCCCAGATCGTTCAAGGGGCGATGGACCGCTTCGCCGAGGTCGTCGGTCGGCAGTATCACCTCTTCGATTACGTTGGCGCAAAAGACGCCGAACGCGTCGTAATCATGATGGGTTCCGGCGCAGAAACGACTCACGAAGTCGTTGAATATCTCACGAAGCAAGGCGAGAAAGTCGGCTTGATCAAGGTCCGTCTGTACCGTCCTTTCGATGGAAAGGCATTGCTGGCAGCCTTGCCCGAGACGGTGCGCGGCATCGCCGTGTTGGATCGCACCAAAGAGCCGGGCGCCGAAGGAGAGCCGCTCTATCTGGACGTTCAAAATGCGGTCACCGAAGCCGTCATGGACGGCCGCCTCAGCCGCGACGATATGCCTTTGGTTGTGGGCGGGCGCTACGGATTGGGCTCGAGGGAGTTCAACGCCGGTATGGCGAAATCCGTATTCGACAACCTGGCCGAAGACAAACCGAAGAATCATTTCACCGTCGGCATCGACGACGACGTCATGCACACCAATCTGCCGTGGGACAATTCATTCTCCTCCTTGCCTGAAGGCGTTCACCAGGCGATGTTCTACGGTTTGGGCGGCGATGGTACCGTCGGCGCCAATAAGAACTCGATCAAGATCATCGGCAAATCGACCGACAATTATGCGCAGGGACATTTCGTTTACGATTCGAAGAAATCCGGATCGATGACGATCTCGCATCTGCGCTTCAGCCCAAACCCGATCCACAGCACGTACGTGATCCAGCAGGCGGAATTCCTGGCCTGCCATGCGTTTCAATTCCTCGAGCGCGTGGACATCGTCAAGAATCTGAAACCGGGCGGCATTTTCCTGCTCAACAGCCAGTATCCCGCTGGCGAAGTCTGGGACCAGCTGCCGCAGGAAGTACAGCAGGCGTTAATCGACAAGCAAGCCAAGTTTTATTTGATCGACGCCTATTCCCTTGCGGATTCGCTGGGATTGGGCGCACGTATCAATGTCATCATGCAGTCGGCGTTCTTCGCTATCTCGGACATCCTGCCGGAAGATAAGGCGATGAAGATGATGGAGATGGCCGTCGAAGACACCTATGGCGACAAGGGCGAAGCCATCGTCGAGATGAACATCAAATCCGCCAACCTCGCCCGAGAACGCATCCATGAGGTGGATGTGCCGAAGAAAGCCTCCTCGGACATCCACATGCGTCCCCCGGTGCCGGCTGACGCACCCGAATTCGTGCAGCAGGTTACGGGCGAGATGATCGCTCGCCGCGGTGAGGAGATACCCGTCTCCTTACTGCCGAATGACGGCACGTATCCCGTCGGAACGACGCGCTTCGAAAAACGCAACATCGCGCTCGAGATCCCGGTCTGGGATCCCGAGGTCTGCATCCAATGCAACCAATGTGCGCTTGTCTGCCCGCATGCCACCATTCGTCCCAAGGTTTACGATGCTTCCTACGCCAACGGCGACTCTCCGGAAGGCTGGCAAGCCGTAGATGCCAAGGGTCGCGGTTTCGATGGTATGCTGTACACGCTGCAGGTCTCGCCAGAGGATTGCACCGGCTGCGGTACGTGCGTGTACATCTGCCCGGCTTACGCCAAAGACGAGTCTGGCAAGAAGACGGATCGCAAAGCCATTAACATGGCCGCGCAACCTCCGATCCGCGAGCAGGAAGTTGCGAAATGGAATTACTTCCTCTCCATTCCGGATCTCGATCCCGAACTGTTCAACCGCTTTACGACCAAAGGCTCGCAGTTAATGCGGCCGTTGTTCGAGTTCTCCGGGGCGTGTGCCGGATGTGGCGAAACGCCGTACGTCAAATTGCTGACCCAGCTTTTCGGCGATCGGCTGATCATCGCCAACGCCACGGGTTGCTCATCGATCTACGGCGGCAATTTGCCTACCACACCGTATGCGCCGCGGGACGATGGGCGCGGACCGTCATGGTCGAACTCGCTCTTCGAGGATAACGCTGAGTTCGGGTTCGGGATGCGTTTGACGATGGACAAACTATCGGACGTCGCACACGGACTGCTGGATAAAGTCGAACTCGATGGGAAGTCCGACTTGATCGCGGCGATAAAAACTGCGGATCTGAGTACGCTGGAAGCGATCGAAGCGCAGCGAGCACGCGTTGAGGAGTTGAAGTCGGCGCTCAAGGGACGCAAGGAGAACGAAGCGGTCAATCTGCTCAACGTCGCCGATTACCTGGTTCCCAAGTCGGTTTGGATCGTGGGTGGAGATGGCTGGGCGTACGACATCGGCTACGGCGGCCTGGATCACGTGTTGGCCTCCGGCCGCAACGTCAACGTGCTTGTGCTCGATACCGGTGTGTATTCCAACACCGGCGGACAATCTTCCAAGGCGACCCCGCGTGGCGCTGTGGCGAAATTCGCGGCTGCGGGCAAGGATATGCCCAAGAAGGATCTCGGTTCCATCGCCATGAGTTATGGGAACATCTACGTGGCACAGGTAGCTTACGGGGCAAACATGACCCAGCTGATCAAGGCCTTCCAGGAGGCTGAGGCCTACGACGGACCTTCCTTGATCATTGCATACAGTCACTGCATCGCGCACGGTATCAACATGACCACCGCGCCCGACTTGCACAAGGATGCTGAAGAAAGTGGGTTCTGGCCGCTCTTCCGTTTCAATCCGATGCTCTCGGAAGAAGGTAAAAACCCGCTGCAGCTCGACTCCAAGCCGCCGAAAGAGGACATCTCGGAGTTTGCCTACAAACAAAACCGGTTCCGCTCCTTGCGGGCTGCGGATCCGGATCGGGCCGAGAAGCTCCTGCAATCCTTGCGGGAAGATGTGATCGCTCGTTGGAAATTCTTCGAACAAATGGCGAGTCTCGACTTATAGGGATCCTCGCGATCGCCTTTCTCGACTCCCCGCGTAGGAGTACGCGGGGAGTTTTATTTTCGGACTCATATACGTTGCGGACTCGGCGCTATGCCGCCGCCTTGCTTGAGGCTGCTGCGTACTTCTGGAGCAAACGCATCGAACTCTTTACGTGCGAGCCGCTGCAGCCACATAGTTTCGATCGAAGCTAGGTTATATCCTTCCAGCGCGCGAGATCGATCGTTGAAGAATAACTCTCGATAGTCGCTGTCCATCACGGCGCGGATGATGATCGTCTGAACATCGTGCATCGACATGATTGCCTCCCTGTTCACGAACGCAAGGGTGAACGTCTACGGCTTCATACTCTGAAACGAAGCTCGTATGAAATTTGTGACGTGTGGGAGGGAGGCAGCAGTCGATTGCAGCTTTACTCGGCGATGTTGGGGCGGAGGATTTCGTGAAAGTGCGCTGGAAAACGCGTCGGTTTCCCCGTGTTGAAATTGATGAGCACCCAGTGGGTCTGGAGCTGTGCCAGGAGCGTGTCGTCTTGGGCGCGGGTGAATGTGTAATAACGGGTAGCCGACGCAGCGCGTAGATCGTAAAGCCAGGTCTCGATCTTCAATTCGTCATCGAATCGAGCCGCCTGGTGATATTTGATGCGGTTTTTGCGCGCCACGAAAGCGATGCCTTCTTCCTGCCAGCGGGAAAATGGCCAACCGAAGGACGCCGCCAGACGCATGGCGCAGTCCTCGGCGTAGGAGAGGTAGGCCGCGTTGGTAAGATGGCGCATGCCGTCCAGGTCGCGCCAATCGATCCAGCGTTTGAGCGAGAAGGCACCCGCCGGGGGAGGTGGTGGTATGGGAAACGGTTGGCGGGTGACGCTCTCCCCTTTTCCTCCTTCGGGGATGTAGGCCTTTGACACTTGAGCCGGAATGGAAGCCGGTCTGAGGCTGTCGCGCTCGATGAAGACCCAATCGCTGTACCCCCGGGCAAGGATTTCATCGCTTTCGGGGTCGATGAACTGATACGCTCGGCGTGAGATAACGCGCCGAACATCGATGACCCAGGTGTGCACCTCGATTTCGTCATCAGCCCGGATCGGCCGCAGGTACTCGATCTCACTCTCGCGGATGAGCCACAGCTTTCCCATCTTGCGATAGGTGGCGTAGTCGAGTCCGACGTCTGCGGAGGCCTGGAAAGCGGCTTCCTGCATGTAGCGCAGATAATTGGCGTTGTTCAAATGTCCGTAAGCGTCGCATTCATAGAAGCGTACGGTGAATTTTTCGATGTGTTTCGCAGGCATCCGTTATTTCCCCTCTGGTTTCGATTATTCGCTACAGGTAGCCATGTTCGCGATACCAATCGTAGGCTTCTTGTGCGGCCTGGCGGAATGGTTTGGGGTCCGATAGGTTCAGTTCCCGCTTCGACTTCGATGTGTCACAGTAGAGGTACTCACACGTCATGCGCAGTTGTGCACCGTTGAAGGGCAGGGGAAGCCATTTTCCCAGGACGTCACACAGCCATGCGGCGGGTCCAATCCCTCGCGTCGGGATCTTCAGCCAGGGTGCTCGACGACCGGCGATTTCCGTCAGCGTGCTGAAAACCTGATGATGCGACAGGTTCTCACCGCCGAGGATGTAGCGTTCGCCGGAACGACCGCGGCGCGCCGCGGCGAGATGCCCGGCGACGACGTCGTCGATGTGTACCACGTTGATCCCGCCGTCCATCCAGAAGACACCCCATCCGCGCGCGGCTTCCGTGACCATCGCCCCGCTGATCTGGTTGAGATCGCCCGGTCCGATGACCACGCTGGGGTTGACGATCACGACCTCGATGCCTCGATCGACGTACTTGAGCGCTTCCAATTCGGATTCCCGCTTGGCGTAGCCGTAGGGAAATCGTTTCGGGGGCAGGTTGTACGTGTGTTCTTCCGTGAGGTATTCATCGTGACGCGGAACCCCCATGGCGGCAACGGAACTGGTGAGTACCACGCGCTTTACGCCGGCGTCGGCAGCGGCTCTCAAGACGTTACCCGTGCCCGCTACGGCGGTTTGCCGCACGAGTTCGGGGTGGCGCCAGTAAGCGGATTGTGCGGCGGCGTGAAAAACGAGATCCACGTCGCAAAGCGGCTGCTGCAGCGTGTCGGGTTCTAAAATGTCTCCGACGTGAAATTCGACGGGAATGCCCTGAAGCGCTCGCAGCGAGGATGTCTGACGGTGCAGCGCACGGACTTCGTGTCCGTGGGAAATCAAAGCGCGGCATATGGACGACCCGATGAATCCCGTCGCCCCGGTGACGAGGACCCGTTCAGTCAATCAGACCCAGCTCGTGGCCGACTTCGCCCAGGATGTTGAGGGCCCGGTCGATCTGTTCGTCGGTGTGGGTGGCCATGTAGCTCGTACGCAGCATACATTGATCCGGTGGAACGGCTGGAGAGATAACGGCGTTGGTGTAGAGACCGGCTTCGAAGCACATCTTCCAGGCCATGAACGTGGCGGACATCTCGCCGATGTGAATGGGGATGATCGGGGTCACACTGGGTTCCGTGTTGTACCCCATGGCTTGCAAGCCGGAGCGCATGCGGTTCGTGACTTCCCAGAGACGTTCGTTGTGTTCGGGTTCGTTCTCCATGATTTCCAAAGCTGCCAATACCG
>JARRPX010000034.1 GCA_037382465.1 Anaerolineales bacterium
CATCGGCGCTTGCGCACAGTCTGCGACTTCCACGTCCCCGGGAGACACGAGCGCAGAAGCGGGATCGGGACCCGTCTTGACCGTGAGCATGACGGAATTCAAGTTCACACCGAACACCTACAGCGTCCCAGCAGGATCGCAAGTTACCTTGCAATTATCGAACGACGGTAGAGCAAACCACAACTGGGTGCTGATGGAATTCGGATACACCGCCGAAGCGCCTTTCAACAGCGAAGACGAAACCCATGAATTGTTTGCCTTCGTGCTCAAGCCGGGTGAAAACGACACGTTTACATTCACGGCGCCATCCGAACCTGGAGATTATCAAGTGGTATGCAGCTTCCCTGGACATCTCGCCCAAGGAATGAAGGGAACGCTGACCGTCACGGCAGCCGACGGCGGTTGATCGTTGAGAAAAATCAGCGGCCGGTCGAACCACTTCTCTTACAGCTATTCGCGTTAAACGAAATTAGACAGCGAATAAAAAAGGGCTGCTCGTAAAATTACGAGCCAGTCCTTTTAATTTGAGGCAATCGAATCAACATTCTCGCTGAGACCGGATAAATCTACTGGATCCGGCCCCGGAGATCTGCTTCCTTGAACGGACCGGGTTCATAGATCAAGCGGCGGGCATCATCGACCTTGTCCCAGACGTTCCACAGCAAGACACCTCGTACCCGCCCCTGATCGAGATAATACACGACGCCCTTACGATAGGGTTCCTGCCAATCGCTGAAGAGCTGCAAATCAGGATTGAGTTCACCGATGGCCTCATAGCCGACATCGAAAAGGTCGGAGTAAAAATACGGCAGGTAATCGTAATCGATCTTCTCGCCGGCCATGGCTGCTCCGGCCATCTCCCCCATGGTCAGGGCATTGTCTTCGTGCTCCACACGCAGGGACTTTCCCAGGCCAGCGTTGTAGAAACGAGCCACATCTCCCGCAGCGTATACATCTTCATGCGATGTCTGCAGCTTCGTGTTCACTTCGATGCCGTCGCTCACATCCAACCCGGCTTCCTCTGCCATCCTCGTATTGGGTACAATTCCGATCCCTGCCAGCACCGATGAAGCCGACAAATCCTCACCGCGATTGGTGTGTAAAACCAACTGATCGTCATCCCGATCGATCCCCTCAACCAATCGGCCTTGCAGCACCCGCACACCTTTCTGCCGAAAGTATTCGTTCATATACTGGGCTAAATCCGGGGGGAAATGCAAACCGCCAATTCCGATATCGGGAAACAACTGCGTGACCTGTTTCCCGTTCATCGCCAGGGCGGCCGCGATCTCAGAACCAATAAAACCACCCCCGATGACGGCAAACCTGGAATGCGATTGCGCCAACCTGTGAAGATGCCGGAAATCCTTGGCATAACGGTAGTAAATTACATCCTGCTCCCCAAAAGGCAATCGCCTCGGCCGACCACCCGTCGCCAACAATAACTTCTGGTAACCATACTCGTTCCCCGCATCGTCGATGACTCGATGCCGGTCCGGTTCGAGTCGAGTTGCCTCGCGACCGAGATACAGATCGACGCCCCTCTCTGCAGTGTTGCGCCAGATGCTGTCGAGATCCTTGCCCTTCCATAACCCTTTCGTCAGCGGTGGACGGTCGTACGGCGGATCGCTTTCCTTGCCGATCAAGCCAATGGACGCTTCGCTGTCCCGGCTGCGAATCCCTTTTGCGGCCGCATCCGCGGCCATCCCGCCGCCGACGATCAAGTATCGGTACTCATGCATCTCTCAACCTCTGTTATTTGGCTCTCCCCGAAATTACTTCTTCAGAACCTTCTCCGCCACTCGTCCTGCCATCGCGGAAGGTTTTCGCAGCGTTTTAACCGCCTGATTTCCTTTGTCGATCCAATTGGCGAAGGCTTCGTTGGCCCGATCGAGTGACTCTTCCACGTCCTGGATGGCATCTTTGACCCGATGTTCAGCATCCGATCTCAAGGCCTCACCTTTCGTGCGGATCAACTTGCGCGTGGTCTTCCCGGAATGGGGAGCGAGCAGCAGTGCAGAAACCCCGGAAATGATCGCTCCGGCCAATGTACCGATCAGCAATCCGCTGAAAAATGTCTTTCGTTCCTCGTAATCCATCGTATTCCTCTGTCTATGCCTCACATTTCTCTTCTTGGCTTACGAATGTGCTGCATGTTGTTCGCAGAATGCTTTCATCGATGGGCGTAATTCTTTCCGATCTCTCTTTACCCGTTCGATTTTCCATTCTGCAGTAGCTGATTCGTGTCTTGGTTCTTCCACCGCTATTAAATATCAACCCTCCTCGGCGACAATGACCTTGGCAGGACGCAGGACTTTGCCATCCATAAGATATCCCGTCTGTTCGACCTTCAACACTGTACCCGGCTCCTGATGACGGGTCGACATTGCACCGATCGCATCGTGAAGAGCAGGATCAAACGGTTCGCCTTTTGCTTTCAAGGGATATACGCCGTGTTTCCCCATCGCACGGAGAAACGATTTTAATGTGATCGTCAATCCTCGTTCGAGTTCTTCATCCTCGATTTTGCGCGCGTAGAGGATGATCCGTTCTATGTCATCGGCCACGGGGAGTAAATCGAGCAGTATGGAGCGTACCGCTTCCTCGAGATCAACATCGAATCTTTTCGAAAACCTTTTCTTGGTATTTTCCAGATCTGCGAACAGCCGTAGATACTTGTCTTTCCACTCGTCGACATCCTCCACCAGACGCACATCCATTTCGGGTTCAGATTGTTCGTCTGCGAGTTGATCAGATACTTCCGGGAATTGATCTTCTGCGGATGGACGATCGATGGATTTCCCGTTGGACTTCCTGCGCGGCGTTTCATTGCCTCGCGTTTCTATTCGTTTCATGTGGTTCACTCCTATCCGCTGTGGGCGGACAACGAAGCCGCCCACAGTTGGTTCTCGCCGTCTTGTGGAAACCCAGCTCCACGGACGTTCTACTACGCCACGAGCAAATCATTACACCTCTTTGAATTCACCTTCGACGACGCCCTCATCATCCGGACCCGGTTTTTGGGTCTCTGAAGAGCCGGCCTGCGGCTGCGATTGAGACTGATACAGTTGTTGGCTCAACGCATAGCTGGCCTGCTGCACTTCTTCGGTGAGACGCTTGATCTGATTCAAGTCGCTGCCTTCGAGTGCGGAACGAAGCTGTTTGATTTTCTCCTCGATCTGCTTGCGGTCGTCGGCGGGAACTTTATCGCCCAATTCACGCAAAGCCTTTTCCGCCTGGTAAGCCATCGTATCGCCAGCGTTTCGTGCCTGGGCGAGTTCCTGCTGCCTGCGGTCTTCCGCTTCGTGTTGTTTGGCGGCTTTCACCATGTCCTCGATATCCGCATCGCTCAAGTTGGTCGTGGCCGTGATGCGCACGGACTGTTCTTTACCCGTGGCCTTGTCTTTCGCAGTCACGTCCAAAATGCCGTTGGCATCGATATCGAAGCTCACTTCGACCTGCGGTACGCCTCTTGGCGAGGGCGGAATTCCTTCCAAGCGGAAGTTGCCCAACGTCATGTTGTCTTTCGCCATCGGGCGTTCGCCCTGCAGCACGTGAATGTCTACGGCGGTCTGGTTGTCTTCGGCCGTCGAAAAGGTTTCTGTCTTGCGGACCGGAATGGTCGTGTTGCGCTCGATTAAAGTCGTCATCACGCCGCCGAGTGTTTCGACGCCCAGGGAAAGCGGGGTTACGTCCAAGAGGAGCACATCGCTCACCTCGCCGCCCAAAACGCCGGCTTGAATTGCAGCGCCCACGGCGACCACCTCATCCGGGTTGACGCCCTTGTGGGGTTCCTTTCCGGTGCGTTCACGCACCAGATTTTGCACCATGGGCATTCGCGTTGCGCCGCCGACGAGCACCACCTCGTCGACCTCAGAAATGTCTATGCCACCGTCCTTGAGAACGGCTTCGAAAGGTCCCTTGACCCGTTCGAGCAAATCCTCTGTAAGCTGCTCGAATTTCGCACGCGTTATTTTCATCTGTAGATGTTTCGGACCGGAAGCGTCGGCCGTGATAAACGGCAGATTGATTTCCGTTTCCGTGCGGCTGGACAACTCCACCTTGGCGTTCTCCGCCGCTTCCCGCAACCGCTGCAGCGCCTGCTTGTCTTCCCGCAGGTTGATGCCCTGCTCGCGCATGTACTCATCGGCGATCCAGTTCAAGAGACGTTGATCCCAGTCATCTCCACCCAGGTGCGTGTCGCCGTTTGTAGCTTTCACCTGAACGATGTTGTCTCCAACTTCCAGCAGACTGACGTCGAACGTGCCGCCGCCCAAATCGAAGACGAGAATTACTTCGTCCTTATCTTTATCCAGGCCGTAAGCAAGGGCTGCGGCGGTCGGCTCGTTGATGATTCGCTCGACCTCCAGGCCGGCGATTTTCCCGGCGTCCTTGGTCGCCTGACGCTGCGAGTCGTTGAAATACGCCGGAACGGTGATCACGGCTTGATTGACCGGCTCACCAAGGTAGGCCTCCGCGTCTTTCTTCAACTTGGCCAGGATCATGGCCGAAATTTCCTGCGGCGTGTAATCCTCGCCCTTGACCGGTATCCGTACCCGTACGTCATCGCTTGGCCCCTTGACAACTTCATAGGAGACCATTTCGCGTTCGACCTTGGTCTCGTCGAAACGGCGGCCAATAAAACGCTTGATGGAATACACGGTGTTGTCCGAATTCACTACCGCCTGTCGTTTGGCGGTCTGACCGACGAGGCGCTCACCCTCTTTGGTAAACGCCACGACGGAGGGACACAGCCTTCCGCCCTCGGCGGTGGGAATGACTACCGCTTCGCCGCCTTCCATGACGGCTGCAGCGCTGTTCGTCGTTCCCAAATCAATTCCAATTATTTTTGACATCTTATTCAAACCTCCCAGTCACTCCGTCCGTAACGCCCAGACTGCTCAATTCGAGTGAGGGATTACGTACGGACGATAGACTTATTCCTTATATTGAGAATAAGACGGATTTATCAATAGCAAGTTGCAGCGTCCCGCGAATTCTCAATATTTTCTTTCGATCTCCCGAATTCCTGTCGTGCACTCATCGTCGAATCGTCGTGCGCGGCAGCCCCGCTCCCAATAATGCTGTAACGAGCCCCGACCACCCCGCTTGGTGCTGCAGATTCCAGGAATTCGTCCTGCCCTCCACCCACTTCACATGAACGACGGGTTCCGGAGCAATTTATTTGGATGATCCATCCGGTCTGAACGCGGGTAGATTATTAAGAATTGTCGGGCCCATCGCCAACCGGATCTCGTCTTCCGTAATACTCATCGCCCATTCATAAGGAACGAGGATTCTTTTCTTGAAAATGAATCCTCTGGACACAATGAAGTGCGTTATGTGATTTCCTTCCGCGTCCGTGAGAACACGTTCGGCTTTACCGAAGGGTTTGCCATCGACATCCCTGACGAGCGCACCTTCGCACAATGCCAACGACCCTTCAGGAATGTTTTCCACGGTCTCCTTAACGAGGAGGTCCTGAAATTCACCTTGGTTGTCCATACTTATTCCGGTGAGAGGTGGATAGGGGAAAAGAGAAAAATTCTCATGTATTTTCCACCGCGAGTCGGGCAAATCCTTCTTACTCATAGGGACGTAATGTGTTTCTTCGTAGATAGGAAAGGCATCAAAGTCTATCGGCGCTTTCCGCAGCTTCATCGTATTGTCGTAGCTGGACTCCACCATGCTTATTGGAATCACCCGGTCCTCGTTGAACAAACGGCTTTCCGTCACAACGATGTGCGTGACCTCCTTCGTTTTCGGATCGAGTACGACGCGCTCCACATCTCCAACAACTTCACCATCTGCTGTCAAAACCTGCTCGCCTTTATCGATTCTCATCAAGAACCTCCTTCTACAGAAATATATAAATTTTTAAACGCGCGTGGATTTCTCCACAGCTAGCATTATTTATCCCAGGTACTTATCAAGAAACGCTTACAAAGAGCGCATATTTGTTACAACCTGCTATCGATGTGAAGCAATTGTGCCTGGAAAGGGGATACGAATACTGTCCTTGAAACACGAGATCGACCCGGGGAACAATGTCCCAGCACGCGCGAGGCAAGCAGACTTGATAGTGCGGGCGGATAGAATTTGGAGAGATTCTGCTTTTGGCGATACAGAATCGTAACCTCACCCTATTACCATACCCGTGCAAAAGACCCATCTAGAGTTAGCACCGTCCCTTACGCGGAATGAAATCCGTAATCCTGGGGGATGGGAACAAATCAGAAAGGAATTCGATCATGAAAAGTGGCTTTCTTCTTGGCCGGTTTTTCGGCATAGAAATACGTATCGATTGGAGTTTGATGCTTATTTTTTTCCTCATCACCTGGAATCTGGCATCGGGCTTCGGCAGCATCCATCAAAATTGGAGTCTTGTGCTGCGCTGGGGGACGGCGATCGCAGCCGCGGTGGTCTTCTTCGCCTCTGTACTTGCGCATGAACTGGCGCATTCCCTCGTCGCTCGCAGCCAGGGAGTTCCCGTCCGAAGCATCACACTCTTCCTCTTCGGCGGCGTGTCCAACATCCAGCGTGAACCCCCCAACCCTACCTCGGAGTTCTTACTGACCATCGTAGGGCCGCTCACGAGTATCGTACTCGGGATTTTGTTCATCTTCATTGCAGGCGTCCCTCTGCAAACGCTGCTATCTTCGAGCAGCACGAACCTGAACTACATCAGTCAACTGGGACCCCTTCCGACCTTGCTGCTGTGGCTTGGGCCGGTCAACGTTGTGTTGGGATTGTTCAACCTTGTGCCGGGTTTCCCCCTGGACGGCGGCCGTCTCGTGCGCTCTATCCTCTGGGCAATAACCGACAACTTGCGCAAAGCAACACGTTGGGCTTCCTATCTCGGGCAACTGATCGCCTGGCTGATGATTGCGGCCGGGTTTGCCATGATCTTCGGATTTCAAATCCCTTTGTTGGGATCCGGGATCATCAGCGGCCTGTGGCTTGCCTTCATCGGTTGGTTCTTGCATAGTGCTGCAGTACGCAGCTACGAGCAGATACTCCTTCAAGATATTCTGGAGGACGTCCCCGTAACGAGCATCATGCGCGACGACGCGCCTACGGTCGCAAAAGACATCTCCATCAGCACGCTCGTACACGACCACATCATGAAGAGCGACGATCACGCTTTCCCTGTACTTGATGGAGAAACACTTGTCGGCATGGTTACGCTGGATGACGTACGCGGCGTGTCCCGCGATATGTGGGATTCCAAAACGGTAGCCGACATCATGACACCCAAGGAAAAAATCGTAGCTGTATCGGCGAAAGATGACGTTGCGGATGCATTAACCAAGCTTCAGGAGCAGGACATCCGTCAACTGCCCGTAATAGAGGGCACACACATGCTCGGCTTGCTGCGCCGCAGGGACATCATTCGATGGCTTCAACTGCACAATACCGCAGCCAAGCTATAACGAGAGAACTGGACGTAAAGTCCACCGAGAAATCATCCCGAGCGATCGGTCGAACGGAATTGCGTGGACCGATCGCTCGGGCAAACCATAATCCGCACTTCAAATCCAGTCTGGCGGATCGTTGAAGAGGCTGAGATCGTTCGCTGGCGAGGGAATCCAGGGGAGGCGAATCCAGACAATATTTGTCGGGACGGGAATCAGCCAGGAGGCTCGAACAATGATGGACTTTGATTTTATTCGAGAGTTGAAAAAGCACGAAGATACCAAGATTATCCTGCTGGTGATGGATGGTTTGGGCGGTTTACCCATTCAACCCGGTGGACCGACGGAGCTGGAAAAAGCACGCACGCCGAACTTCGACGATCTCGCCAAGCACGGCTTGTGTGGTCTGCACGTCCCCGTCAGACCGGGGATAACGCCCGGAAGTGGTCCTTCCCATCTTGCCCTGTTCGGCTACGATGCTTTACGCTACCAGGTCGGCCGGGGTGTACTCTCTGCATTGGGCATCGATTTCGACCTCAGAAATTCGGACGTGGCTGCCCGCGGCAACTTCTGCAGCATCGACGAAAACGGCCTCGTAACAGACCGCCGTGCCGGGCGTATACCCACCGAGAAAAACCGGGAACTCTGCGCCTTGCTGCGTGAGATCGAACTGCCGGGCGTCGAACTCTTCGTCGAGACCGTGAAAGAGCATCGCATCGTCCTGGTCCTGCGCGGAAAGGATTTGAATGCCGACATCGCAGATACCGATCCGGAGGAAATTGGCGCAAAGCCGCTTGAACCGGAGGCACTCACGACGGAGTCGCGCAAAACAGCCGACCTCGTAAAGAATTTTCTGGAGCAAGCCGGGACGATTCTGGCCGGACATCATCCGGCCAACATGCTGCTGATGCGGGGATTTGCAAAGAAACCCGATTGGCCCTCATTCGAGCAAATCTACGGCCTGCGGGCCGCCGCCATCGCCGGTTATCCCATGTATCGCGGGGTGGCCAAACTGGTGGGCATGGAAGCCCTTCAGGCGGTCGACGACGTGGAAAGGGAATTTCAGGTCGTGCGTGATCGTTGGCGGGATTTTGATTTTTTCTACGTACACGTCAAACACACCGACAGCGCCGGTGAGGACGGTGATTTCGAACGCAAGGTGTCCTTGATCGAGGAGGTCGATCGGCAGATCCCCAGCCTGATCGAGCTCGACCCGGATGTGCTGATCGTTACCGGCGATCATTCGACCCCTGCCCTGCTGAAGCATCACAGCTGGCATCCGGTCCCAACGCTTTTATGGTCGAAGCACTGCCGCCAGGATAACGTGGCGCAATTTGGAGAACGAGCTTGTATGCAGGGCGGTCTGGGACCCCGTTTCCCGGCAACCGATCTGCTTCCGCTGGTGATGGCAAACGCGCTGCGTCTGGAAAAATTCGGTGCTTGACAGCACGCCGACCGGAGGAACACCGCAGGCGCGAGAGCGAGTCCGGAATTCATCGAAGACCGATGCTGCATTCCAATTTAAGTGCAGCGATAGCGGACTTATTCGTTAACGAGCTGTAATTTGAATTGAGGATATAAAGCGCGTAGGGAGGTGACACATGAATGATCAAAATCAATCAAACGCCGGAAACAGGAGATTTGCACTCGTCGCAACCTTGGGCTGCGGATGCATTCTCCTTCTTGTTGTTGCGATCGTGGCACCGTTTACGCTGGGACCCAGGATTTATGACCGCCTTGTAGAACAGCTGCAGGGTACAACCCCGGAATCGACCCAACAAACTGTACCCCTTGTCGCTCCTACGTTCACTGAAATGCCCGCCACACAGGAGCCCACGTTCCAAACCAATACGGGACTGCCTTCGTTGGTGGGATTTTATAGTGCGTACGGGCCGGGTGTTGTTAACATCAGGATCTTCATAACGCAGGGAGGGACGATCGAAGAAGGCGCTGGATCAGGTTTCGTACTCGACGATACGGGTCATATCATCACCAACAATCATGTCGTCGAATCGGCGAACACGATATCCGTCATTTTCTACAACGGGGTGGAGGTTGCAGCAGAAGTCGTCGGCACCGACCCCTACAGCGACATTGCGGTGATCCAGGCCGAACAGCTACCGGACGGCGTGATTCCGCTGGCCCTGGGAGATTCGGATAAGGCAGAAGTCGGGGAATGGGTGGTCGCCATCGGCAACCCCTTCGGCCAGCAAAGCAGCATGACCACAGGGATCGTCAGCGCGGTTGGACGGACGATAAGCGCGGGATCCACTCCATTTTCGATCCCGCAGGCCATCCAGACCGATGCGGCGATCAACCCGGGCAATTCGGGAGGTCCGCTGCTCAATCTCGAGGGTCAAGTCATTGGGGTCAACGCTCAGATCGCCACAGGAGGCGTCAGCGCAAACGCCGGCGTCGGTTTTGCGATCCCGTCGAACATCGTGCGGCTCGTGGCGCCCTCGTTGATCGAAAACAAGGAATACGTCTGGCCATGGTTGGGTGTAACAGGAACGGACCTTTCGCTAATTCTGCGGCAGGCCAACGACATCCAGGCGGAGTTGGGCGCCTACATCACCGACGTCGATCCCGCGGGACCGGCTGCAAGTGCAGGCCTCCGGGGAAGCACGGGAACCAAGACGGTCGACTCGTTGGACGTCCCCGTCGGAGGAGACGTGATCACCGCCGTCGACGGCAAGGCGGTGAACAGCTTCAGCGACTTGTTGGTGGAGATCGCGTACAAACAGCCCGGCGACGAGGTGAAATTGACCGTCCTGCGCGGCGGCAACGAAATGGAAATCGACGTCGTGCTGGCGCCGCGCCCATAGTCTTTCTCGCCGCGGCCTATTCGATGCGCGCAATGGATATTCGGGAAAGACAACCCGGCGCAGCGAACGGTTTGCGTGGATGATTTGAAGGCGGCCGTTTTGTAAAGGTGCAAGATGCCGGAATGGGTTCTTCCGCAGTATGACTTGCGCAGTGCTCCGGAATGAAAAACCCGTAAGGATGAGTGAGTGCCCGAATTACCGGAGGTTGAAATCTTTCGCCGCTACGTGGACGCCACTGCCCTGCATCAAAAGATCCGCAGTGTCGATCCGCGCAGCACGTACATCCTCGAAACGGCTCCCCGGTCGATGGAGCAATGCCTGAAAGGACACGCCTTCGATTCGACGAGACGCCGCGGGAAGTACATCTTCGCCGCATTGGACGACGGAGACTTCCTGGCGCTGCATTTTGGCATGACGGGAAGCTTGAAGTATTACAAAGATCAGGCCGACGAGCCCGAATACACCAGGTTCCTGATCGAATTCACCAATAACTACCACCTCGCGCTCGTCATGCCCCGAAAGCTCGGCGCGGTTCAATGCGTACCCAGCGTCGAAGCATTCGTACAAGAGAAAAAATTGGGGCCGGACGCGCTCGAGGGCATTCCCGATTTCGGAAGTTTCCAACACGTGCTCGAGGGGCGCAAGGGCATGGCCAAATCCGTGCTGATGAATCAGAAGATCGTGGCCGGAATTGGAAACACGTATTCCGACGAAATTCTTTACCAGGCCGAGGTCCATCCGAAAAAATCGATAGATGAACTCGACGACGGCGTTTTGAAGACGATCTTCACCAAAACCGGGTACGTGCTGCGGACGGCCATCGACAGGAACGCCGACCCCGATAGATTCCCGGATTCCTGGCTCATTCCACAGCGGCATGAAGGCGGACATTGTCCGCAATGCGGCGGCGAAGTGAGAAATATAAAGGTCTCCGGGCGGTCCGCCTACTATTGTCCGAATTGTCAGCCGCTATGAAACATGAAGGGTATCAGTATGACGAAAAGCGATGATTCGTTGAAGGAATACAAACGGAAGCGAGATTTCCGCAAATCGCCAGAACCCCAGGGAAGCAGCAGAGAGCGAGCGGAAAAACCGCTGTTCGTGATCCAGAAACACGATGCCAGCAGCTTGCATTACGATTTTCGTCTGGAAGTGGGTTCCGTGCTGAAATCCTGGGCAGTACCCAAAGGGCCTTCTACCGATCCTAGCGTAAAACGGTTGGCCCTGCCGACGGAAGATCATCCGATGGATTATGCCGATTTCGAAGGGGTCATCCCTGAGGGTGAATACGGCGGAGGCACCGTGATGGTGTGGGACACAGGGCCTTACCGCAATTTACGAGCGGAAAAGGAAGGCGACGGCGCCTCGATGGCCGAAGCCCTCGATCAAGGTAAAGTCGAAATCTGGCTGCAGGGGAAGAAACTTCAAGGTGGATATGCGCTGATTCGCACGGGCGGCGACGACAAGGCGCGCTGGCTGTTGATCAAGATGGACGATGAAGAAGCTGATGCGCGGCGCAATCCCACCAGCACAGAGAACAAGTCCGCGCTCAGCGGACGCACGATGGAGGAAATTCGGAACGAAAGTTGATTATTCATCCCGTCGTGGAATTCCCCCTCACATCCGAACGTATCTCGCAGCACGGGAAGTGAACAAAAACATGCATGAAGAATTAAAGAAACTGCCAAAAGAAATACAAGCGCGACTGCAGAAAAGAGACATGCCAAACTGGATGGAACCCATGTTGGCCACGCTTACCGGTGAGCCGTTCTCCGATCCGGATTGGATATACGAGCGAAAATTCGACGGGGAGCGCTGCCTGACTTTTAAAGAAGGTGACAGCGTCCGGCTGCTCTCACGCAACCAGAAAGCACTGAACGTTCATTACCCCGATCTCGTGGAGGCGATTACCCAAAACCTGCCTGAAGCGATCGTCGTGGATGGAGAAGTAGTCGCCTTCGAAGGAAACGTCACAAGTTTCTCTCTACTTCAAGACCGAATGCACATCCAGGATCCTCAGCAAGCGCGCAGGAGCGGCGTTGGTGTGTATTACTATCTCTTCGATATCCTCTACCTGGATGGTTATGATCTGACGCAGATCCCCCAGCGTAAGCGCAAATCAATTCTCAAATCCGCCATCAGTTACCAGGACAGGTTGAGATATACGCCGCATCGGAATCAAGACGGTGAAAAGTATTTTCGAGCGGCCTGTCAGAAAGGCTGGGAAGGGATCATCGCCAAAGACGCTGAAAGCCCGTATCAACGTGGCCGCTCTAGACGTTGGCTCAAATTCAAATGCGTGCAGGAACAGGAATTCGTGATCGCAGGCTTCACGGAGCCGCAGGGCAAACGCATCGGTCTCGGCGCGCTGCTCGTCGGCTACTACGATGACGGCCGGCTGCAGTACGCCGGCAAGGTCGGCACCGGTTTCGACGATGAAACGCTGCGCAGGATGAAAACCATGCTTGCGGATATGGTGACGGATGAAGCGCCGTTCTCGGCAGACGCGCATGTTTCAGAGAAAAACGTCCATTGGGTCAAGCCCGAACTCGTCGCGCAGGTGGGATTCGAGGAATGGACGGATTACGGAAGATTGAGGCAGCCGCGTTTCCTGGGCTTGCGGGAAGACAAGGAACCCCGATCGGTCAGAAAAGAGGAACCGCAGTCATGACTATCACGATCCCGGCAAACGGCATCGATGTGGAAATATCCCATCCGGATAAAGTGTTGTTTCCGAAGGACGGAATCACCAAAGCGGACGTCGCCGGGTATTACCAGAAAATCTCCAAGACCATCCTGCCGTATCTCCAGGACCGACCGATCAGCATGCAGCGCTTCCCGGACGGAATCGAGGTGGAAGGTTTTTTCCAAAAGGAAGTCCCGAAGTATTTCCCGGATTGGATTGGTCGGTCCTCGGTGGAAGTCAAAGAGGATGGGCAAACGCAAGATCAGGTGGTATGTCAAAACGAAGCCGCGCTGCTGTATCTGGCCAACCTGGGGTGCATCACCCTGCACCGCTGGTTGAGCCGCTCGGATAAGCTCGATCAACCCGATTTGATGATCTTCGATCTCGACCCACCCAGGGACGATTTCGAACCGGTGCGATTTGCCGCCCAGCGTTTGCATGATTTCTTTCGAGAAAACGAGATCGACAGTCACGTGATGACCACGGGCTCGCGGGGCCTGCACGTCCTCGTGCCGCTCGATCGGGCTGCGTCTTTCGATGAAGTGCGTGATACGGCGGAGGAAATCGCCCGTCATCTCGCACAGCGCTATCCACAGCGTCTGACGACCGAAATCCGCAAAGAAAAACGAGAGGATCGCCTATTCCTGGACACCATGCGCAACGCTTACGCACAGACCGCCGTAACGCCGTACGCCCTCCGAGCGCTGCCCGGCGCACCCGTAGCGACGCCCTTGGACTGGGACGAACTACAAGATCGGGATCTCCGCGCACGAAGTTTCCATATGGAGAATATCTTCCGCCGCCTGGGGCAGAAATCCGATCCGTGGCGGGACATTGCCCGACATGCCCAATCCCTGAAATCGATCCGCAAATCATTGAACGATACGTAGCCCATGATATGGAGTACGAGGCCACGGTGAGTCTGAATGAGTAACAGCACGATGCGAAACGCAGGCAATCTTCCCGTTTCGAAATATTGACCGTCTTCAAAAAGTGGCCGTTATATTTCAAAGACCTTCTCTTCGACCGAGGACTGAAACATGCCTACGCGTGGACTTTGGAGCTTATTTTGCGTTTGATCCGAGGTGCGCCGATACGGCGTTTCAACGAGATCACTCCCCACCTCTTCATCGGCGGACAACAGTCCAAGCGAGGTCGGTGTGGGCCGATTATCACTTACGACTTTAGAAGATCGAGCAACGTCCTCGCATCTTCCAAAGCGTATCCTGAAACGTCGTTATTGAAATAAGCAAAAATCGAACGCCCTTCGTCCATCCATGTACGAATACGTTCGGCCCAGGGGTGTAAGCACTCAGGTCCGTACTTACCGCCATAATTCCCTTCACTTCCGTGGAAACGAAGATAAACGCTGCCGGCCGTTACCCACTGCGGACAATCGAGGCCTTGTTTGTCGTGGATGCAGAATATCAAACCGTGCCGCTCCAGAATGTTTCGAGTCTCCTCACGAAACCAGTCCGCGTCCCGGAACTCGAATACATGGCGCAGGTCTTTTGGAAGCAGATCTACGAAGGCTTCCAAACGCTCGAGATTTACATGCCAGTGCGGCGG
The DNA here is from genome assembly GCA_037382465.1 of Anaerolineales bacterium. Lineage (NCBI taxonomy): Bacteria > Bacillati > Chloroflexota > Anaerolineae > Anaerolineales > Anaerolineales bacterium. Next base: position 14,496 of record JARRPX010000034.1, read on the forward strand.
CAGCTGCCACAGTATCGGTCCCAGATTTTCCTTCAACAGTTTCACGCGCCCGATAAAATTCTCGAGCGCAGAAGAACAGTCCTTCAGCTTCTTCATGTGCGTGATGAAACGATTGGCTTTCACGGCATAGAGAAAGCCGTCTGGGGCTTGTTCCCTCCAACGCTGAAATGTGTTTTCCTTGGGCAAATGGTAGAAAGTATTATTGATCTCGACGGTATCGAAATGTTGTTGAAAGAAATTAAGCCAGTCTTTATGGCGTAAATCCTGCGGATAGAAAATCGGCTGCCAATGCTTGTAATTCCAACCCGAAGTTCCGATGTGGACCTCATCCATGCTCATCTGTAAAATACACTGCGCTTTTCTTTCCCGTCATACCGCGAATCACTAGAATGCAACCCCTGGGATCGGATTTCATCCCAGGGATTGCAGCGCTTCAATTGTGTTTGTTGGAACTACTCTTCGGCGCGAATATCTTCAGCTCGCTGATCGAGTGCCGTGGCGCCTTGTTTCAGCAAATCCGCTACGGACGAACGCGCCTTCTTTACCGCAGCTTCTGCTGACTGCCTGCCTTGTTCGATTCTCCCCTCGGCCTCAGTTCGTAAGGTGATCGCTCGATCTTTGATCTGCTGCTGAGTCAATTCACCCGATTGTGGAGCGAACAACAGTGCAGTAGTCGAGGCGATCAATGCTCCGACGATCGTTCCGAGGAAGAACGCACCAAATTTGCCGCTTCGATGATTCGTATCCATTTGAATCACCTCCTCATCTTCTACCATCACGAATTTCCGCCTTTCTAGCAACATATCGTTGTCTTCTCATTTTTTTCCTGCAGTTAATAATCTAGCAGCTGAAAATCACCTTTTTCTCTCAGGTCCGTTCGATTTTCTTGCGAGAGTCTCTCGAAGCATACGTTCTTATCCCCCATTCCCAGAAACCGATCCTTCAGGGAAATCCCGAAAAACACTTGACCCCTACCCGCCGGTCGAGGAAGACCCCGCCGCGTGATGCTGTCCGTAAATTATTCAACGCATGCCGGGCGGTCGTTCAGCGTATAGATCACGGCCGGCTCGATCTGCTGAGTTCGCTGTGCGGGCGACGGTATCGAAATCGTTTCACGGCTTGCGAGCTCGAGGGGCATTCTCCAGCCCATCCGCCTACATCACATTGATCTACTGGCCGGCGTCGATGACCTTGGAGGATCATGAAAGGAAACCGTGCATAACTACGATACGAGAGATAACAATCCGTATTGATACGCAGAAATTCTTCCAATATGCTGGAAGACGGAGCGGCGCTGCGGATTCAGTTCGGCATGAAAACGTACCCCAGACCCCAACGGGTTACGATAAATTGAGGATTGTCCGGATCGGGTTCGATCTTTTTCCTCAAGCGGCTGACGTGAACGAAAAGGTTATGCGGACTGGCGTCCTTTTCCGTTCCGTAGAGATGTGCCAGCAGGAGATCATACGTTAACACCTGGCCCCGGTTGCGCGTCATGTAAATGAGTAAATCCAATTCGGTCGGCGTCAGTTCCAATTTCTCCCCGCGCACCCAGGCCTCCTTGGTCTCATAATCTACGGTAAGGCCGCCTTCGCTAAACCGATCCGGCTCTTCTTCCGCCCAATTCTCCCTACGGCGGGCGACGGAATGGATGCGCGCCAGCAGCTCCGGTGTCCGGAAAGGTTTGGTGACGTAGTCGTCGGCGCCCGCATCGAGCGCCCGGATCAAATCTTCCTGGGAAGTCTTTGAGGTGACCATGATGATCGGAGCACGTGTCCAGCGGCGGATGTTGCGGCAAACGTTGAGGCCATCCATTCCCGGCAGCACCCAGTCCAAGAGAATTAAATCGGGAGGGGAGACTTGAACGACGTCCAAGGCTGTCTTGCCATCCGGCGCCACTTCCACTTGAAACCCCGCTTCATCTAAAATCGTACGCAAGAGGACCTGAAAATCCGGTTCGTCTTCGACAATGAGGACGTTCATTCCCGCATCGGCTTCCAGCTTCATGAGCGGCTTCTTATCTTGCGTTTTCGGACTCACCTCGATATCCGGCATGATCGGAATTGTAAAGACAAAACGCGCCCCCGTACCATCCTCGACCGGCGGCGTTTCGACCCACATTTTTCCGCCGTGGCCCTCCACAATGCTTCGACAAATGTAGAGTCCGAGCCCGCTGCTTTTACCCTCCGAGCCTTCACCGACGTATTTTTCAAAAATCTGCTTCCGCTTTTCCGCCGGCACACCCGGACCGTGATCTCGAACCGAAAACTGCATCATGTTCCCGGACGGTCGTACCTGGATCAGGATCGGAGAATCGGGGGGAGCATAACGCACTGCATTTTCGAGTAGATTGATGAGCAATTCTTCGACCCTGGCCGGATCGGCGCGTAGATTGGGAAGGTCGTCAGGCACATCCACTTCCACATTGTGCTCCGTCAAGATACCCTCCACCCGATCCAACGTGTTCTGAATGATCGACGTCGCCGTACACGACTCGGGACGCAATCCCAGCCGCCCGGTTTCCACTCGGGTGAGTGCCAAGCTGCGGTCGATTTGATGGATCAATTTATCCGTGCTGCGGTTGATTCCCTCCAGGAAATCCTCGACCATTTCTTCTCCCCAGAGTTGGAAATTTGCCAGCAGCGCGGTTACCTGTCCTTTAAGAGTCGCCAACGGCGAGCGGATATCGTGCGCCAGAATCGATAGCAGCTCCAATTTCCAAAGCGTGCGCTCCCGTTCGTCGGTCACATCCTGGAGCACGCCTCCCCAACCCAAAGTATTACCTTCCTCATCCCAGATCGGAAAGAAACTCAATTCGAAATACCGGGGAGTGTCTCCATTAGTTTTGATGTCGATGACGGGCTTCTCCGTCACAGTGATGACCGCACCGCTCAGCGCTTGTTGGACGACCTCAGCCTCCAGCGCATGCTCCAAAATCAGTCCGAACAATTCCTGATATGGTTTGCCCAACATGCTGCCTTCCTCAAATCCCAACAAATTGGACAATTGCAGATTTGTCGTGGAAAGATTTCCATCCGGATTGACCATGAACACCCCGACAATGAGGCTTTCAATAAAAGAATTCCGGCGCAGTTTTTCATGCCGCAGCTTCCGCTCGATGCGTTTCTGGTGAGTAATGTCCATGAGAAGCAGCTCGACGGCAGGTTGCTGATCGTATTGCAGGGAGCGGCCGGAAAGAAGGATGTTCAAGCGACGTCCATGTCCGTTGAGCATGCGGACTTCCCTGCGACGGACGACCTTTTTCTCCGCGATTTCCTCGAGCAGCTCATTTGCTTTCTGCTGGTTCTCGAAGTAATCCATGATCTGCTTCGGAGCGCAGGGCTTATCGTCCTGTAAATCCTCGAAATGGATCTTGAAGGCCTGATTGACGAGCAAGCAATCCCCATTGAGCCCGATGACGGCACCCGGTAACGGAGAAAATTCGAAATAGCCCCGGAAGAATCCTTCATCCTTGGCTGACTCTCTTTCAAACTCTGTCTGAGTTGCCACCTTCTGCTTGCTCACGCAGTCCTCCGTTGAAAAGTACAATCGACAGCGAATTTATTGCGACACATCTTTGCCCCCTTACATTTTATCCTGATCCAGCTGACAGTGACGTGCGGAAAATCCTTCTTGAAATCCCTTGGGCTAAAATTATAAAGATTGCCGACGCGGATTGGGAAATCCTTGACACGATCGAAACGATGCGTGTTTACTAAATTGTATCATTACGATACGACGGATCATCGTAGAACAAGACCGCTCATTCTAACCATCGATGATTTTCACCGAACGATCCTTATCCGATATTTATATGCCACGGTATCTATGGCTACTCAACGTCCTCTGCAACCCTTTGTCGCAGCGCTCGAATCTCAGCGAACAACTCCTCCTCACGCTCCGCCATCGCCAGCTCCATATCATCCAACTGGTTGAGCAAGTCCAACATTTGACGTCTCATCCGCAGCACAATGTCGATCGCCGGAAATTCCAGATCCAGGTCATCATGCAGCCTTCGAATCCGAGCCAGGCGAGATACGTCGCTGCGGTTGAATCCCATCTCATGGGACGATTTCCTGCGCGGTTCAACTAACTCTTCCCGCTCGCATTGAACTAAAAATTCGATCGATACGTGGGCCATGCGGGCTGCCGTCTCTTGTGAATAAAGGGACTTTTCGTCCGGTATGTCGCTGCTTCGGCCACTTTTCATCAATCTGCCTCCGCTGGGTCTGCAAACCGACCACTGCTGCTGCTTACGATTGGCGTGGTTCGGACCTCGTCGCTAGCTCTTTCGTATGTCTTTCCATTCACGTACAAGTTCTTTTTCCTTGCGGCTCAAGTTCTTCGGCAGCTCGACTTCGACGGTGACATACAAATCGCCCCGTCGTTGGGGATTGCCGAGGGTGGGCATGCCCAGATTTTTAAGTCGAAAGGCTTTGCCATTCTGAGTCTCCGGTGGAATGGTCAGATCGACCGAGCGATCGATTCCCGAAACGCGCACCTCGCCTCCAAGAAGAGCCGTGTACAAATCCACCGGAACGATCATTTTCAGATCGTCCCCCTGACGTTGGAAACGAGAATGGGGTTCGACTTCGACGCGTACGTAAAGATCACCAGGCCGGGCGCCGTTCGCGCCCGGTTGACCTTGTCCGCTCAACCTAACCCGGGAGCCGGTTCGAACACCAGGTGGGATTTTCGCTTCGATCCTGCGTCCATCTTCCCACTCGATGATTCGCGTCGTTCCCCGGAAGGCCTCTTCCAATTGGATACGCACAGGATATTCGATATCCCGGCCTTGACGCGGCCGGGGTGCGTATTCACGCTGCCTGAAACTTCCGGATCCGGCGCGTCCCGCGCCGCCGAACAAGGTCTCGAAAAAATCCGAAAACCCGCCCAATCCGCCGCCGAACATGCCTTCGAATTCCTCCGGACTCACCTGGCGGGTATACACACGTTGACCGCCCGGCTGGGCCGTCCAGCGACCCCAGTCGAAGTCTTCGGCTCGACCTCCCGCCTGCTGGTATTGTTTCCACTGCGAACCGAAGCGATCGTACTTTTCCCGTTTCTCCGGATCGGAAAGTACCTCGTAAGCCTCGTTGATTTCTTTAAAACGTTCTGCTGCGGATGCGTCTCCCGGATTGAGGTCCGGGTGATGTTTGCGCGCCAGTTTGCGGAAGGCTTTTTTGATATCATCCTCCGAGGCGTCCTTCTTGACTCCAAGTATCTTGTAATAATCTTTATATTCCATTTTGGTTTTGCCCTATTCGAACGAAATTCGACTTCCGCAGCCCTGCCAGCCAATGTCACACGGCACACGCACCGATCATTCTTTCCTCCCGTAACGAGCTCACTCGGGCTCCTTTTACATGGACGTTGAAATCCCGGGTGATTTCATAACATCATCCCTTATCTGCTCCGCCTTCCACCAGAGTTCACATTCACTAGAAGTGGGCGGTTTGGTACTCCGCCCACTAACTGGTAGAAATGATGTCTGCCGATACTTGAATACTAACCGCTATATCTAAGATACGTATTAGAATATGCGCTAATCGGAGGCCGATGCGAAAATCACACCTCGATCATCGCAATTGCGGCAGTTAAAATGGATCATGCGCCGCCTCCATCCAACAAGCGCTCGATTTTTCGTCCTACGGTACGGACGTCAAAGGGCTTGTGCAGGATCGCATCGGGACGATATTGACGCACGATCTCTTTTCCCAGATGTTCAAAAGTAGTGAGGATCAAGATCGATACCGCACGAACTTTATTCACCGCCCGAAAGCATTTGATGAGATCGTCCGGCTTCGACTCTGCCGGATCCAGCTCGGTAATTAGAATCGTTGGATTCTCTTTCTCTAAAAGCTGCACGGCGAATTTCTTCGTCTTCGATTGAAGCACGCGCCAGTCCAGATTTTCCAGGTACAAGGCCAGAACCTTACGCAGGTCCGAATCTGATTCCTGCAGCAAAATACTACCTTTCATGTAAACCTCATCATTCTCCCCATCGACGAAAAGAAATACAAAACGACATCCGACTCACCCGAATCCCTCCAAAAATGTGATCCTCACTTTCTACTAAGTGAAATTCCTGCTCGCTCTGTTCCAAAAGACGCGAAACCGCTAACAGTTATTCTGAGGTGCTTCAACGTTAGGTGCGATTTCTAAACAAATTCTTACGATACGGCAGCATTTCTTACGGCCCTGTCACCCTTTGCCATTTGGAAGAGTCAAGTCATTGCGTTCCACGGCGGGGTTTCCATTCGAGAACGTTTTGTAAGAACTGCCCGAGCGCGGTATCCAATTCGTTAGAGTGGGGGAATAAATTATGTCCATATAAGGAGTGAAGAATCTGGCTTGATCGAAAGAATGATGTAGAGAATTCTGGTTTTTACGTCACGCTTTTGTGCTGCCTAAGGAGATGGGAGAAGAAGTAAATTTCAACGATATCTTCCCTGTGGCCGTGAGGGTCGTTCATCTCTTCAAATTAGAGAACGATCTGTTTTAATTCACTAACACTCATGGCACCTTTCAAGAATGAAAAATGCATGGTTGCTGCAGGCGAAGAATCAAAAAACTTCATTCGATCTACGAGATGCACGATGAGCGCCCTACCTATTCTGTTCGTTGGTACTGGCGTCTGAAAGGATCGATCTCGAAGAGATTAAGGAAGTGAGAAAAGACATGCGAACCATTAATCTGCCCATTGAATTCAACATGGAGGTGCCTGACTTTCCACACGGGCTGAGGCAGGAAATCAAACAATCCCTGCTGGAATTGGCACAAGACCATCAGGACATGACCGGCGCTTCGGTCACGCTGAGTCAGCCGGCGCACGGTGTGACGCCTTATTTGTTCCGCGCCAGCATCGTGGTGTACATGCGGCCCGAGAATGTGTACGCAGATGAAAAATCCGACTCACCTGAAGCTGCGGTCAGCGGCGCCATGCGCGCTATCGAACGTCAAGTTCGGGAAAAGCGGGAGAAGCGAGGCGAATCCTGGAAGCGCCACGACCTTGATTCCAGTCAGAATCTACCACCCGTTTTGGAGGAAGGAGAATAGACTGAAACCGACCCTACCGGCGGGCGGGGATTCGACATCGCCTACCCCGAACAAGAACTTGATCGACGCTGCACGTGAAAGATCGGGATACATCACGAGGTGAGATCGAACCAGCTGCTTTGTCCTCGGAGGAGGAAATCATGACGAAAGTTGCAATCAACGGCCTGGGCAGGATCGGCCGTGCGGCGTTGAAAATCCTGCTGGAAACCAAGGAATTGGAAGTCGGTGCGGTAAACGACATCGTGCCCATCGATAATATTGCCTACTTGTTGAAATACGACACGGTCTACGGACGTTATCCCAAGACCGTAGAAGCTGCGAAAGACCATCTAACCATCGATGGCAAACAAATTCCTTATCTGAGTCAAAAGGATCCGGCGCAGCTCCCCTGGCGCGAACTCGGGATCGATCTGGTATTCGAATGCAGCGGTGTTTTCCGCAAGGAAGAAGACTTGAAGAAACACATCGAAGCAGGCGCGTCGACGGTCATCTTATCTGCACCGGCGAAAGGCAGTGGCGTGCCCACCGTCGTCCACGGCGTCAACAAAGCAGACGGCGCAGGAGTACATATCCTTTCCTGTGCAAGCTGTACGACCAACGCCATCACCCCCGTCGTGGAAGTGATCGATCGCCGTCTGGGTATACAAAAAGCTCTGATGACCACCATTCACGCATACACGGCCTCGCAATCCCTCGTCGATGGGCCGAGCAAGAAAATCCGTAGAGGGCGCGCCGGCGCGGCGAACTTCGTCCCCACATCGACCGGCGCAGCGATCGCCACCACAAAGGTATTGCCCGTGCTGGAGGGTAAATTCGACGGTGTCGCTGTCCGCGGCCCGGTTCTTTCAGGTTCCATCGCAGACATCACCATGCTCACCAAACAGCAGACTACGGTTGAAGAAGTAAACTCGATCTTCCGTGATGAAGCAGAGACCGCTAAGTACCGCGACATCCTCGGTGCGACCGACGACCCCCTGGTCTCCTCGGATATCCTTCAGGATCCGCGCGCCTCCGTCGTCGATCTGCGCATGACGCAGGTGGTGGACGGGGATCTCGTAAAGGTCATGGCCTGGTACGATAATGAGTGGGGCTATACGAGTCAGATGGTAAAGGAAGCAGTACGGATCATCTCGGAATCGAAAGGCGGCGTTTAAACCTACGCTGGTTCTGGACGATCGCATAAGTCGATTCAACGAACCAATTTCACGTCAGAATTTCGACGAAACGGCCTCGAGCCACAAAGAAAGGATTGTTAATTTCAATTATGCAAGTCATCCGGTCATCACTCTCTTTAAAAAACATTGCCCTGCTCATTCTTGGGCTGCTCACCATTTTCGGCGGTATCGCCATATTCTCGGATGGGAACAAAATACTGCAGGTGCTGCAGCAGGCGCACTGGGGGTGGCTGCCCATCGCCGTCATCTTCATGGTTCTTTCGTATTTCCTGACCAGCTACAGTTTTGCACGCGTCAACCGCATGCTCGGGATTCCCATCAACACCCGCAGATTGACGGAGATCGGGTTCACAACCACGGCGCTCAATCACTTGTTTACCACCGGCGGGTTGGCTGGGAATTCGCTGCGCTACCTTTTGATGAAAGGCCCCGGCGTGGGCATCAAGGATGTCATCACGACTTCCGTCATTCATTTCTACCTCACCAGTCTGATCATGTTGGGAATGCTGCCGCTTGGATTGATCTATTTCATCCTGCATGCCTCCGTTCCGCCGGGCACGGCGATCATCATCAGCATCGTCACGTTCCTGGCCGTCACGTTCTTCGTCGTCGGCAGCATCTTATTCTTCGTACCGGAGAAGCGAAAACCGATCATGCGGGCGATTTCGCGCCTCACCCACAGGATCTTCAAGAAAGACGTCGAAGCAGAAATCGACCAGATCAACAACAGTTTCACGCGCGGCGTAAGCGAGCTGCGCAGTCAACCGCAAAAAACGTTCCGTATTTTGGGTCTGATTTTTGGCGATTGGCTCATGAGCGCGGCCGCGCTGTGGTTCTGCTTCTATGCTTTGGGTTATCTCCTGAATTTTGGCGATCTGATTGCGGGCTTTGTGATCGGCATCGTCTCCGGAGTGCTGTCCATGATCCCGGGCGGACTGGGGATCCAGGAAGGCTCCATGGCCGGGATTTTCACCCTGCTGGGGTCGACATTCGAACAAGCCATCCTGGCGTCGATATTGTTCCGCGTTGTCTATTACATCCTCCCGTACATCGTCAGCCTTGTGTTGACCTACTGGCTTCTTCACACGAAAGAAGACCGGGAGGTTGTTCCAGAGGTGGAGGGATAACATGCGCATCATGATGCTCAGTCACGGCTATCCTCCGACCATCAGCGGCGTAACGCTCGTGGTGCAAAAAATCGCGCGTGCCATGGTACGACGCGGGCACGAAGTGTGCGTTATCACGGCCAGCGACCGCGAAGTCGGTTACCGAGACGAAGACCAGGGGGTTAAGTTGATCCGCGTACGCTCGACGACCAACCCTTTCTGGCACGAAGGTCCACTGCCGATTATCCTCAAGGGTGAGCTTGAACACTTTACGCAAGAGTTCAAACCAGACGTGATCAATACGCACGACAGTGGATTCTTCAGTCTGCAGTTGGTCCGCATGAATAACAAAATCCAAGTGCCGGAAGTGCTCACCTGCCATTACGTACCGCGATTCGTTACGCACTTTTTAAACTGGGGCGACAGTCTCGAGAATTTAATCGAGACTCTTACCTGGGAATATTCCATCCACATGATCAACAGATTCGACCACGTCACCTTCCCAACCGAAAGCCAACAGGAGGCGTTCATCGAGGAGGGGCTCAAGCCTGACTCCACCGTCATCTCCAACGGTGTCGATACCAACCGCTACCATCCGGGACCGGACGATTGCCGGGGCCTGGAGGAAAAATATGCGCTGCCGGATGGTCCCCGCATTCTCTTCGTTGGCCGGCTTGCGAAGGACAAGGAGATCGACTTGTTGATCCGTGCCATGCCGCGTATCTGGCGGGAAGCAAACGCACATCTTCTCATCGTGGGACGTGGAGACTATCGCCCCAAACTAGAAGCGCTCGTCGACCGGCTCGGGCTCAATGGCTGCGTTCACTTTCTCGGTTTCG